>JAUWEO010000026.1 GCA_030608245.1 Candidatus Latescibacterota bacterium | reverse complement strand
ATCATAATGGTTATTGCGATATCTTACATAGTCTAAATGAAGTCCGTCTATCGGATAGTTTTCGATGATCTCTTCTATCACACTCAATAGATGTCCTTTTACCTGGGGCAGCTCGGGAGAGAGGTATGTCCCTCCCGGTCTGGTTTTGCTGCCATCTGAACAGGCAAACCATTCGGGATGAAGGTGAAAGATATGGGTAGGGTCGACAGGGTGGGAGGAGGAGGACCAGAGGATGAAGGTGTTAACCCAGACGTGCACCTGTAGGCCGGCGCGGTGTCCTTGTTCGACAGCTAATTGCAGAGGGTCAAATCCTGGATCCTGGCTTTGTTGAATCGCTTCTGCCAGGGGGACCAACTCGCTTCGATAGTAAGCATCCCCTCGGGATCTCACCTGTACTAGGATCAGGTTGAACTCATTTTCCCGGGCTACTTCTATCATTTGAAGCACAGTGGCGGGAGAATAAAGGGCATCTTTGACCACCCACAATGCCCTGATCTCTGTTGTCTCCCCCCGCAAGGGAGTGATAAGCCAGATCAAGAAGCAGACAGCTAAAGCTGACTTTCTGAAAAGCAGAGAAAAGACCATAAGCGAGTTCCCTCACCAGGACAAAAAGGGGCAATGCAGCTGGTAGGTAGCTACTTTGCCCCTTGGGGATTTCATGATATTGACTCTGGGTTATTCTCCTTTTTTCGTCTCCGCCTTAGCTGTGCTTCGCTCTCTTCCCAGGATCTCGATTAAGGAAACGGAAGCTCCATCCCCTTTACGTTGTCCAATCTTGATAATTCGGGTGTATCCTCCTTCTCGGTCAGCGAACCTGGGAGCAATTGTATCGAAGAGTTTAGCTGCCACTTTCCTACCTCGAAGCACTGCTAATGCCTGTCGGCGTGCGTGTAGATCTCCTCTTTTGGCAAGTGTGATCAGCTTTTCAAGCAGGGGTCTGACTTCTTTGGCCTTGGCGTCGGTGGTTCTGACTCCTTCGTGCTCGACAAGAGAAGTCACCAGATTCCGGAGCATTGCCTTTCTGTGGCTGGATGTTCTGCCTAATTTGCGACCCTGTTTAAGATGTCGCATCCGTCTCTTCCTCCTTTTCCATCTCTAATTCTGCCAGATTCATCCCAAAACAGATTCCGAACCTCTCCAGGACATTCTGCAATTCACTTAGCGATTTCTTCCCGAAATTGCGATATTTGAGCATCTCGGATTCTGTTTTCTGGACCAGATCTCCTAAAGTTGTGATTTCAGCTGCTCGCAGGCAATTGCTCGATCGCACCGACAGTTCTAATTCATCCACCGGCATCTGGAGGAGTTTTTTCAGCCGAATCTTCTCCTGGTCGATCTCCTCCTCCGGCTCCTGGGGTTCTTCCTCAAAATCAACAAATAACTTCAGATGGTCCCTTAATATACGGGCTGCAACGCTCACTGAATCCTGGGGATTGATCACCTTGTTTGTCCAGACTTCCAAGGTTAGCTTTTCGTAATCTATCTTCTGTTCTATCCTGGTGTTCTCCACCCTGTAGTTCACCTTCCGAACGGGGGAAAAGATGGAATCTATGGCTATAGTCCCTATGGGCTGGTTGGGTAGTTTATTCTCTTCGCAGGAAACATAACCTCGGCCTGTAGTCAAAACGATCTCTGCCCGGAGATGAGCATCCTCACCCAGGGTAGCAATGTGTAACTCTGGGTTAAGGACTTCTATGGATGGCTCTACTTCCAGGTCTTTGGACATCAGTTCACAGCTGCCCTGCTTCTCCACAATGATCTTCTTGGAGTCGGTATCGTGAAGTCTAAGACATATTTCCTTAAGGTTGAGTACTATTTCAGTCACATCTTCCACTACCCCAGGAATGGTGGAGAATTCGTGGTAGACACCGTCGATTTTGATCGACTGAATGGCAGCTCCTTTGATCGAGGAGAGTAATACCCGCCTCAGAGCATTGCCCAGCGTGACCCCGAATCCTGGCTCTAATGGTTGAACGATAAATTTACCATAATCTTCCGTTAGGGTAGATTGGTCAATCTCCACCCATCTCGGCATATGAAAATCTCTCTTCATAATCTGGACCTCTCGGTGTAGTATGGGATAAGGTAAGCTATACAGAGAATAGACATTCGGGATATACTGAATCTATTTTGAATAAAGTTCAACCACTAAACGCTCGTCTACCGCAACCGGAATCTCTTCTCTGGTAGGAAGGCTGAGTAATGTTCCGGATAGATTCGCCTTATCCACGCTCAGCCAGGGAAGTTCTCTTCCCCTGCCAGATTTCTTAAGGGAGTTGGCTATTATTTCCAGCTGTTTGCTCTTCTCGCGCACCTTAACTATATCCCCCGGTGATAGTTCGTATGAGGGAATATCGACGATTTTATCGTTGACCAGGAAATGTCTATGTCTTATTAGCTGTCTTGCTGCTCGTCGGGAGGCAGCAAATCCTAACCGATAAACTCCATTATCCAAGCGACATTCCAGCAGTCGGAGGAAATTCTCGCTGGTGATCCCTTTCTCTCTGACGGCTTCTTGAAAGCAGTTTCTAAACTGTTTCTCCAGAAGTCCGTATATTCGCTTTATCTTCTGTTTCTCCCTCAGCTGCAACGCATACTGTGACAATCTCCTTGTCCTCCGATGTGCCTGTTCGCCTGGAATGTATGCCTTTCGCTCTAAGGCACATTTTTGGGTGAGACAATGATCACCTTTCAAGAAAAGCTTACTGCCCTCTCTGCGGCACAATTTGCAGACAGCATCTCTATATCTAGCCATAGTTCAGTTACACTCTCCTCCTTTTAGGCGGTCGGCATCCATTATGGGGTATTGGGGTAACATCGCGAATTGCCGATATTTCCAATCCAGCGGCCTGGAGTGATCGAATTGCTGCCTCTCTGCCTGCTCCTGGCCCTTTAACTCTCACTTCTACCCGGCGCAATCCCAGAACCAGGGCTTCTCTTGCCGCCGCAGCAGCTGCTTGTTGAGCAGCAAAAGGGGTACTCTTTCTTGCCCCCTTGAAGCCTGTCTTGCCACCACTTGTCCATATAATCACATTTCCTTCTTTGTCAGTAAGAGTGACGATAGTATTGTTGAAGGTTGCCTTAACATGGGCAATCCCTGAAGAGTCGGTCAGCTTCTCTTTTTTCCTGGCCTTCCCTTTTGCGCCTGGTGAAGCCATGTTCCTCTATCTCCTTTCCTGGGCATTGACCCCGTCAGATAATAATTATCTAACGGCATTGATGTAAACAGCGACAAACTCGGCAATTATCGATTATTGGATCTGTTCTAATCTATCTGAATCAATGCAGCTGTTTTCAATCTGTCTGAATCGATGTCACACTCTTTTCCCTTTGCCAATGGCCCTTCGAGGGCCTTTTCTGGTTCGAGCATTAGTATGGGTCCGCTGTCCTCTGACTGGCAACCCCACTCGATGGCGTAATCCTCGATACGAACCGATATCTATCAATCGCTTGATATCCCGCGACACCTCTCCCCGGAGCGTTCCTTCAATTGTGTATCCTGACTCAATGGCTGACCGAAGCTTACTCACCTGCTCCTCAGTCAAGTCGTTCATTCCAGCATCAGGATCGAGTCGGGTCTCCTCCAGTATTTTTTCCGCCGCGGTTTTGCCAATACCATAAATATAGGTTAAGGCCACTTTTACCTTTTTATTGGGTGGAAGATCCACCCCTGCAATCCTTGCCAAGAGCACCTCCTTTACGGACTTATTGGATCAGATAAGTCATCCAAGGTTATCTCAAAGATCTGATCTGATTGATCCATTGTCCGTTTATTTTCCCTGTCGCTGTTTATGTCTCGGGTTCTTACAGATAATTCTTATCACACCCTTCCTGCAAATCACCCTACAGTGAACACACATCTTTTTCACTGAAGCTCGAACCTTCATCGAATTCTCCTCGTCGCTGGGGACAGAACGATGTTCTGTACCTGCTGAAAATGCGTCTTACGGTTTTGAGCTCATTTGTATCGGTATGTAATCCGTCCCTTGCTCAGGTCGTAAGGCGAAAGCTCAATCACCACTCTGTCTCCGGGAAGTATCTTTATAAAATGCATCCGCATCTTCCCTGATATGTGAGCCAATACCCTGTGGCCGTTGTCTAATTCCACCCGGAAACATGTATTAGGCAACGCCTCAATCACTGTTCCTTCTACCTGTATGGGTTCTTCCTTTTTTGCCATAAGTTCCCCACGATCTTACTGAAGAGCTTTTATGATACGCTGAGACACCTCTTCGACGCTGACTTGCCCATCTATATCTTTCAAAAGTCCTTTGTTTTTGTAGAATTCCTTCAGAGGGGCAGTTTGCTCAGTATAGACTTCAAGTCTGTTGACGACTGTCTGCTCTGTGTCGTCTTCTCTCTGGATCAGCTTGGCTCCACATTGATCACACATAGCTGGCTTCTGGGGAGGCGAGGAAAGCAGATTATAGTTCCTTCCACAACAGGGGCAAATTCTCCGGGAAGAAAGCCGCCGAACAAGCACTTTTGACTCTACCTCAATGCTGATGACCGCATCAAGTTTCTCATCAAACGAGCTCAGAAGTCCATCCAGGCCTTCTGCCTGTACCACAGTTCGGGGAAATCCATCTAAGATGAACCCCTTCCTGCCATCCACACCCATCAACCTCATTTTGATAAGGCCCAGCATCAAATCATCTGGAACAAGCTCGCCTGCCGCAATATAAGAATTGGTTTCAGCTCCCAGTTCGGATTCTTCCTTCACTGCTTGCCTGAGAATATCACCTGTGGAGATATGAGGAACATCGTATCTCTCTGCCAGCCGGATAGCCTGGGTGCCTTTGCCTGCGCCGGGAGGGCCTAAGATAACTAATCTCATAGTAATAAATTAGAGGAACCGTTTCCTGCCCCTGAGCCTTGCCTTGCCCATAAAGCTATCGTAGTGACGGATAAGCAGGTGAGATTCTATCTGCTGCAGAGTATCCAGAGCCACTCCCACCATGATAAGAAGCCCTGTGCCCCCCAGAAAGTTGCTGAAGGCAGCGGAGACATTCATAGCCTTGACAATGAAATACGGAAAAACAGCTATTATAGCAAGGTAGATCGCTCCAGGGAGGGTGATCCTGGTCAGAACCCGGTTGATATAATCGGCAGTCCTCTTGCCCGGCCTGACTCCCGGGATGAATCCCCCGTATTTTTTCATGTTATCCGCCAGGTCAACCGGATTGAGCACCACAGCGGTGTAAAAATAGGCAAAAAAGACGATCAATGTTCCATAGAAGAACCAATAAACCGGCGATTGAAAAGAGAGAAGGTTGACGATTGTTTGTATAGCTTCGTTTTCGCCCAGAAAGGTAGCGATGGTTTGGGGGACAAACATGATCGCCTGGGCGAATATGATGGGAATAACACCGGCCGTGTTCACCCGCAGTGGGATATGAGTACTCTGACCTCCATATATCTTTCTGCCCACAACCCGTTTGGCATATTGAACCGGTATTTTTCTCTGGCCCTGGGTCATAAAGACTACTGCCGCAGTCACCACAATCATCAGGACGAATAGGAATAACACGGCGATAATACTCCTGTTACCAGCTATGAGTTGCCTTATCTCAGTAAGCACTGCCCCAGGGAAACGAGCTATTATCCCTACAAAAATGATCAGAGAGATGCCATTGCCAATGCCCTTGTCGGTAATTTGCTCACCCAACCACATAAGAAAAATAGTGCCGGCAGTGATGGTGATCATAGTCATCAGCCGGAATCCCCACCCAGGATTGGGAACTACTGCCAGTCCAGAGGGAGACACCTGGCGCTCTATGAATATGCTTACCCCGTAAGACTGGAACAGAGCAAGAATCACGGTGCCATAGCGTGTATATTGGGTGATTTTCTTTCGCCCCTCCTCACCCTCTTTTTGCAGCTTCTGGAAAAAAGGAAGTACCGATCCCAAAAGCTGCATGATAATAGAGGCACTGATATAGGGCATAATTCCCAAGGCGAAGACGGTCACCTGTTTGAAAGCACCCCCCACGAACATGTCGTACAAACCAAACAGGGTTCCCTGTATTCTGCTCCAGAATTCTGCCAGTGCCACCGGGTTGATCCCTGGAACAGTTACATGGCATCCGAATCTGAAGACCACCAGCAAGGCAAGGGTAAACAGCAGCTTTTTCCTTAACTCAGGGATACTGAAAACATTTTGGAAGTTCCTCAGCACTTCATATCACCTCTGCTTTCCCCCCGGCTTGTTGGATCTTCTCCGCGGCGGCCTTGCTGAAGGCGTTGGCCTTTATCGTCAGGGCAGTTTCCAGCTTCCCATCTCCCAGAACCTTAACCGGAAGGAGAAGGTTGGCAATCAACCCGAGTTCTTTCAGCTGGAGAGGGGTCACCTCACCTTCCCACCTTCTGCGGGAAATGTCGCTGAGATTGACGATTTGATACTGTTTCCTGAAGATATTAGTGAACCCTCGTTTGGGAACTCTTCTCTGCAGGGGCATCTGTCCCCCCTCGAACCAGGGTTTCACTCCACCTCCTGATCGAGCGTTCTGCCCCTTATGTCCCCGACAGGCTGTCTTCCCATGTCCTGAGCCGGGGCCACGACCCACTCTCTTGGATTTCTTCACTGCTCCCGACGCACACCTCAGTTCGTTCAGATCCATTGCACCCCCTGCCTGCCCCGTAAGGTGCGAAGCTATCCCCGGGGCCTATCTTTAGTCGCTTTTGACCTCCACTAAATGCCGAACTTTCTCGATCATTCCCCTGATCTGGGCAGTATCAGGGTGTACTACAGTCTGATGAAGCCTCTTGATTCCCAAGGCCTTTATGGTTAATTTCTGAGGCTTAGGCCTGCCAATAGCACTTCTTCTCTGAGTTATGTAGATCTTTCCTGCCATCATAGCACCATTAAGTAATTTTTTGAAATGTTCTTGTGATTTCTTCGTGGAAAACTCAACGTCAAATCAAGCTCAAAACCCAAATGTCAAAAGGAGAAATCCCCCACGTCCAAGCGCAAAGGGTAATGAGGTACTTTCATTTGGCATTTTGACATTCTTGCCCCGTTGGATAAGCTTTTCTATCCCATGGGGTGAAGACTTCCTTTGGCATTTGAGCTCTGGAATTTAGGATTTCACTGGCTGAGCTGTGAGCTTTCTGCTGCTTTTTTATCCAATGAAGCGGTCAAAAGCTCCCCTTCTTCGGATTCTTTTCTTCTAACCTGGGCCATATTAACGACGTCCTTTGTGGTCATAAGGGCCTGCATCGTTGCTTTTACGACATTGACCGGCTTGGGCGAACCCAGGGATTTGGCCAGGATATTCTCCACCCCTGCCATCTCTAAGACAATCCTCACTCCTCCTCCAGCGATTACGCCCGTACCGGGAGATGCTGGTTTCAGTAAAACTTTAGCTGCACCACACTTACCTATCACCTCGTGGAAAATAGTTCCATCAACCAACGGGATAGAAACCATACCTTTCTTTGCTACCTCGGTAGCTTTTCTTATTGATTCAGAGAGTTCTTTGGCCTTGCCGAATCCTACCCCCACACGACCCTTTTTGTCCCCAACAGCAACTAAGGCATTGAAGCTGAACCGTCGTCCCCCCTTGACCACTTTAGCTACCCGATTAATATGGATAACACCTTCGTTCAATTCCGGCGCTGTCGTTTTCTGCAATTAATCCTCCCTTTTTAGTTAAAATTCCAGCCCTTCCTCTCGGGCACCTTCTGCCAGAGCCTTCACTCTGCCGTGATAGAAATACCCCGCTCGATCAAATACTACACGTTGGATCCCCTCTGCCTTGGCCCTCGTCGCCAGAGATTTCCCCACCTCTCTGCTTTGTTCACACTTAACCTTCATCGTCTTGATCTTCTCCCGCACTTGGGGAGTGAGAGTGGACACCCCAAGCAGAGATTTTTGGGAAATGTCATCTACTACTTGAGCATATATGTGCTTCAGACTCCGGTATACTACCAAGCGGGGACGCTCGGCAGTCCCTATTACCTTCTTCCTGATGTGTCGATGCCGTCTTTCTCTGTTCAGACCAACTTTCTGGGATTTTTGCATAATTGTAGCTCACCGTGATTAAAGGGATATTTGAAAGTTACGTTACCTGTGCGCCTGCTTTACCTGCCTTGCGACGGATTGTCTCTCCTTGATACCTGATTCCCTTTCCCTTGTAAGGCTCAGGAGGTCTGAAGGATCGAATTATCGCTGCCGTCTGTCCGACCTTCTGCCTATCTATACCTTTGACGATGATCTTCTGGGCCGCTTCTTGCTCACCTCTGGTGCGCCGTCCCTCTTCCAGGGCAAATTCAATACCATCGGGAGCGGGTAAGACAATGGGGTGTGAGAATCCTATGTTCAACTGTAAGTTAGACCCGTCTAATTTCGCTCGGTAACCAACCCCCACGATTTCCAATCTCCGCTCAAACCCCTGGCTTACCCCCTGAACGGCATTAGCAATCAACGATCGGGTAAGCCCATGTAATGCCCTAGCTTGCTTACCCTGGTCCTCACAGGTGAGCTCCATCTTTCCTTCCCTCACCTGTATCTGTATATTCGGCTTATAGGACACCGAGAGCTCCCCTTGGGGTCCTTTCACCGATACATATCCATCTCCAACATCGACCTCAACCACTTGAGGGATTACAATAGATTTTCTGCCTATCCGTGACACCTGTCGTTCCTCGCTGGTTTTAAATCCTTCTGATTACCACACATAACAGATAACTTCTCCACCCACACCTGTTGCCCTAGCCTGCTCATCAGTCAATACCCCCTGGGGCGTGGAAAGTATAGCTATACCTAAACCATTCAGGACTTTAGGAACATCCTTGTGGCCTACATACTTTCTCAGCCCGGGTCTGCTCACTCTGTTGATTGCCTTGATAAGGCTGTTCTCCTGGAGATCATACTTAAGATAAAGCCTAAGGCGACCTTGCTTGTTATCTTCAATAACAATGTAATTTTCGATAAAATTCGTCTCTCGAAGTATCTCAGCTATCCTCTGCTTCATCCCAGAGGCAGGGATATCCACCTTTCTGTGTTTTGCTGCACAAGCGTTTCTGATATTGGTGAGCATATCACCGATTGGATCAGTCATACTCATACTTTCTCATCTCCCATTTTTGAGCCAGAAGCCTGATTTCTTGCGTCTGGCTATTTAAGGGCTCCTTTTCGTTCTTCAGTAGCTTAAAATCTACCAGCTTGCTTTAGTTATGCCTGGAATCTCGCCCGAGAGAGCAAGCTCCCGGAAGCATATTCGACATAGCCCGAATTTTCTCAAATAGCCGCGGGCTCTACCGCACCGGAAACAGCGATTATACTGTCGAACCTCGAACTTCGGCTTCTTCTTTGATTTGACAATTAGAGCTTTTTTGGCCACAAGACCTCCTTTCAGCTTTCTCTAAACGGCGCTCCGAAATCTTTCAGCAGTTCAAAAGCCTCCTCATCAGTCTTTGCTGAGGTTACAATAGTTATGTCCATTCCCATTATCTTTTCTATCTTGCTATAGCTTATTTCAGGGAATATGACCTGCTCTCTAATACCCAGGGTAAAGTTGCCCCGACCATCGAAGGAATTAGGGCTTATCCCCCGGAAATCCCGGATTCGAGGCAGGGCGAAATTCAAAAGTCTATCTAAGAATTCGTACATCAGGTCACCCCGGAGTGTCACTGCACAGCCGACAGGCACCCCTGCCCTCAGCTTGAAATTGGAGATCGACTTCTTGGCTTTTCTTACAGAAGGTCTCTGCCCAGTAATGGTAGTCAGCTCCTTTACGGCTGCATCCAGTAACTTGGAGTCCTGGACAGCCTCACCCACGCCCACATTTACCACAATCTTCTCCAATCCAGGAATTGCCATTATGTTATGATAACCAAACTTCTTCTTTAGTTTGGGAACAATCTCCTGTTGATACATAGTCTTAAGTCGCACTGCCATAAATCCATCCCCTATTGAATCAAAAGTAACGGAGCATCAGCGTGGTTAAGTTGGCCGAGCAAGGACGAAAAGGACATAGACCTGATCTAAAGCGCATCTAACATCTCGCCACATTTCTTACAAACCCTCACTCCGGTGCCATCTTCCATAGTTTTTCTGCCGACCCGGGTAGCCTGGTTGCAACTTTTACAAACAACCATCAAGTTAGAGAGTTGTAAAGGCGCTTCCTTTTCCAGTATGCCGCCCTGTTGATTTGTCCGAGGGCGAGTATGCCGTTTAACCATATTGACATGCTCAACAACTACCTTCTCCTGTTTGGGAAAAACCTTCAATACTTTCCCCTGTTTTCCCCGGTAGTCTCCAGCGATTACCAGAACAGTATCGTTCTTTCTGATCTTGAACCCCATTTTCCTCTCTCGATAATTTAATAGACCTCTGAGGCCAGAGAAACGATCTTCATAAATTGTTTCTCTCTGATCTCTCTGGCTACCGGACCGAAAATTCTTGTGCCTCGCGGTTGCCTTTGGTCATCTATCAAGACCGCGGCATTTTCGTCGAATCGGATGTGAGAACCATCTTTCCTTTTCATCTCTTTTTTGGTCCTGACAACTACCGCTCTCACAACATCTCCCTTTTTAACCGTCCCACTTCCAGGGATAGTAACCTTTACTGAAGCAGTGATAATATCACCAATTCGGGCATATCTTCTCCCAGATCCGCCCAACACCTTAATGCACATTATTTCCTTGGCTCCAGTGTTGTCGGCCACTCGCAATCTTGTATATTGCTGTATCATCTGGTAATCCTCATCTCAAACCTTGTCCCGTTCGTGGCTTCACGCCCTACGGGGCTTGCCTACTCTGCCTTTGCTATTATCCTCGCCAGTCTCCAGTGCTTAGTTTTACTCAAAGGTTTGGTCTCCGTCAACTCAACCAGATCACCCGTTTGAGCGACATTCTCTTCATCGTGGGCGTGGAGTTTTTTGGTTCTACGGAAAACCCGTCCGTAAAGTGGATGCCTCACTAATGTGGTTATCGCTACTGTAACGGTCTTGTCAGGCTTGTTACTGATTACCCTGCCTGTTCTGATCTTCCTTTTTCCCTGTTGTTTCACTGCTATTCTCCTCAGGTTCCTGGGGTTGGAATCCTAATGCCAACTTTCTCAGTCCCAATTGATGCTCGTGCAGAATGGTTTTCAATTGGGCAATCTCCCGCTTCATCTGGCGAATCCTTCTGTGATTGCCTAACTCCTTTCTGGTAGCCAACTGGAACCTTAGGTTGGACAACTCCTCTTCGACATCGCTAGCCCTGTTAACTGCCTCGTTATATGTTAACTGTCTCAGCTGGTAAGATTTCATTTTAAAGGATACTCTCCTCCGTGCGTTCGATGAATTTGGTTTTAATAGGCAGCTTATGACTGGCAAGAGCTATGGCCCTCTGGGCTAAATCTCTGGAAATACCTCCCAGTTCGAACATAATTCGTCCCGGTTTGATCACCGCTACCCAGTATTCTACCGCGCCCTTCCCTTTTCCCATTCTGGTTTCAGCAGGTTTAATGGTCACCGGTTTGTCTGGGAATATGCGAATCCACAGCTTTCCGCCTCGACGAATGTGTCTGGTCACTGCAATTCTGGCTGCTTCGATCTGCCGGCTGGTGATCCAACCAGGTTCAAGTGCCTGCAACCCATATTCACCGAAGGCGAGTTCCACTCCTCTGCAGGCAATGCCTTTCATCCGCCCTCGTTGTTGCTTCTTGTATTTAGTCTTCTTAGGCATTAACATTTAAAATACCCTCACTTGCTGAAGCTATCACTGTCAATTATCTCTCCCTTATATATCCATACCTTCACTCCGATCGTGCCATAGGTGGTGAACGCAGTGGTAGTACCATAGTCGATATCTGCTCTCAGGGTATGCAGGGGAACGCTTCCCTCTCTGTATTGCTCTCTCCTGGCCATCTCAGCGCCTGCCATTCTTCCCCCGCACATGACCCTGATGCCTTTGGCTCCCAGTTTCATTGTTGAAGTCACTGCTCTTTTGACCGCCCTGCGGTAGTTAATCCTCTGCTCCAATTGATTTGCGATGTTTTCCGCCACTAATTGAGCATCGAGTTCAGGATATTTTATTTCCTGGATATTGATATAAACTTCCTTCTTGGTTAGATATCGCAGCTCATCACGCAGTTTATCCACCTCTGCGCCCTTGCGGCCGATTACTATCCCTGGACGAGCAGTGTGAATGGCGAGGGTGACCTGTTTGGCCGCCCGTTCTATGGAAACCTTTGACACTCCAGCATGGCTGAACCGGCTCTTCACATACTTGCGCAGCATCAGATCCTCCCGGAGCAGCTCGGAAAAATTCTGCCGGGCGAACCACCTCGATTTCCAGGTTCTGATAACTCCTAATCTGAATCCTACCGGGTGTGTTTTCTGCCCCACATGAAACCTCCTATTCTTCTTCCCCAATCACTACTGTAATATGACTTGACCGTTTTTTGATTGGTGTAGCTCTCCCCATGGCTCGGGGGCGAATTCTTTTCAGCGTTGGCCCCTGACTC
>JAUWEO010000179.1 GCA_030608245.1 Candidatus Latescibacterota bacterium | reverse complement strand
GATGAGATAGGTGCCGATGGCTATGCCCCTGACGCCGCCTCAGCCGCAGACAAGGCAAAAGAACTGTTGGGAGCTGCTGGATGATTTGTTCCTCCTTAAACTGCACGAGGCTGGCTTCACAAGTCCGGCCTCGTGCAGTTTTACAACGCCTCTTTTCCCTTTCATCCATTCTCTCCCTTACCTAACGCTAAAGACCTTAGAGCTCTATGCCCCGAGGTCTCCCTCGCCAGATTGCCCAATTTAAGAGGAAAATACATGATACTGCGCACCAGGATCAAACTGGCAGAGCCTGAGAGTATCGAACGGAGCATGAGAAAGGCCAAGCGGGGAATTGACAAGAGAATTCTCTGAACCAAGACGAACGGCTCGACCTTCTGGGCAGCTCTAACTAATGGCCAGTTACCAATGACTGATGACCAAGATCATTGACATCCACGTCCATGCTTTTGCGAATGAACTGGCTTCAAAGGCAATCAGCGCGTTGCTGGAGATGAACCATTCCCGGGCGATCTTGGATGGCACGGTCTCCGACCTCAAGACCTCAATGAAAAGGGCGGGCATCAGCATCTCGGTGCTTCAACCTGTCTCCACCAAGCCCTCCCAGGTGAGGACCATCAACGATTGGGCTAAAGGGGTGGTTGGCAACGGAGTACTCTCTTTTGGCACCGTTTACCCAGGCCAAAAGGACTGGGAGGAGGAGATCGACCGGATCAGGGGGCTGGGGATGTCCGGGGTCAAACTTCACCCTGAGTTTCAGGATTTCTATCCTGACGATCGGTTGATGTTTCCGATATATGAGAAACTTGCTGCGGCTGGTCTGACGCTTCTGTTTCATGCCGGGGAGGATATTGCTTTCTCCGCCCCGTTTCACGCCACCCCACAGAGGATCTCCCAAGTAGTGGCTAATTTCCCCACCTTGAAGGTTATCGCTGCTCACCTGGGCGGATTCCGAATGTGGGATCAGGTTGAGCAGTATCTGTTAGGCAAAAAGTTATATCTTGACACTTCTTATACATTTGGGTACTTAGCAACCGATAGAATGCTAAGAATTATGGATAGGCACAGCTTCGACAGAATCCTGTTTGGCACCGACTCGCCTTGGATTGATCAACAGGTTGCGGTGAAGCAGATATCGGAATTGGACATTTCTGACCAGGCCAAGGAGAAAATCCTCTGGGCCAATACTACCAGGTTGTTGGGTCTGTGAGAACCCATTGCCATAGGAAATCCTACAAAAGGAAGGAGGTGAGTTTACAGGAGAGAGATCCCATCTCTTGCCGGGATCTGGGTGTTTTAGGAGTTTAACCTTTAAATGATAAGGAGTTCAAAATGAAAAAGCTGTTTTTGGTATCGCTGATTATTTTGTTATTGGCGGCAACCTCAACTGGCTTTGCCGCCTCGGCTCGCTGGCACGCGTTAGGCTACGACCACCGCTTTATGCTTGATACGTCCAACTATGCGATTTATCCCGGACGTATGCTCATGTTCTCCGACGCACTTTGGATCATTCCCAATGTCGCCGGAGTTCCCGATAATATGAGGAGCGGCCTGCTGGTCAAGAAGGATGATTGTGCCTGGGCCATTCACTACAATCTGCCTGGTGCTGAAGGCTTTTCCGCCCTTCGGGCAGCATTGCCTACTGCGGGTGGTAATCTTCCTGGTCTGGCCGGAAGCCTGAGGCCGTTTCCCGACATCTTCTTGGCTAAGAAGATGGGCGATATGACGGTCGGAGGGCGTGTAGTCCTCGGGATTGCCGGCAGTGAGAACGCCTTGGAGAAAGCCGCCAGCGCTATGTCGGTAGATGTTGCGGCCGGTGTAACCAAGCCCATAGCTCTGGGTGATGTCGATCTGGGAGCGCGCGTCTCTATGGCTACGTTCTCGGACGATGCTACCAGCATCGAGAGCACCGGCGGGATCGGTCTGAATGTAGATGCTCGCCTGATAATGGACAAGGGCGAGGGGAAAAAGCTGATCCCGGTCGTGGGCGTGCACTACAGCTCCGATCCGGTAGTGGACGGTGCTGCCGAGGTTTCCTGCATGGGCGGGACCATAGGTTGCGGCCTGAACAAGAGGGGTGCGAATAAGTCCATGCTGGTTACCGGCGTGGTCTTGGATGTGGATATGGATACCATGTCTCCCGTGGTAGGCAGTGATGTCGGTGTAACTACCATGGAATTCACCTACTTTGGTGGTTACGAGAAACCATTGAACTCCTGGCTGATCGGACGTGGGGGAGCCAGAGCTACTCTGACGATGGTTTCCGGAGATGTTCCTGCCAGCAAGGGCGCAGCCTTCTACTATAACTTTGGCGTCCGGGCAACCTACAAAAAGGTGCTGGTGGACCTGCTCCTGAGCCAAGGCCTTCTACACCGTGGGCCTTATATAGTCAGTGGGTCAGCAGCAAATCTGGCCACCAATGTCTGCTTAACCTATCTCATCGACTGATCCGATAGGCTAAGTTCTGGCAAATTCCTGGAGGAGGACTGCCATTTCCCTCGGCAGTTCTCCTCCGGAAAACGAAAAGGAGGATAGAGGGCTTTATCGGGACAGGCGGCATCTTCAACTTCTCTCCAGAGGATCATAGTGGTCTTACCAAAGAAACCTTCGAGATGTTCCGTCAGAGAAAGCAATTTTGCCTTGCCGGAGAAGGCGAGAACTATTCTTCAACCAGGGGCTAAGCAACTTTCATCGAGTCAATCGGATGATGGGTTTAGCCCCAATTTTTCAATTAAGCAAGTCCCCTCATAGATCAAGCCCGCAAAGGACGTGGTAATGGATTTAATCCCCAGAAGAGATAATGAAGAAGGGCAACAACCCTCAGGAGCCCGGAAAGACTATAGAGAGTTTCTGAGATATGTCCCCTCTTGGGGGGTAGTATTGGGTGTACTGACGGTAGGTCTGATGGCAGGGTGGTTCGCTGGCCGAAACAGCGTAAGAATCACTGATGCTCCTCAGGTAGTTGATCAACCCGACCAAATACCATCTATTGCTCCCCCGACTGTCAGGAAAGACTACCCCCAGGATCAATCCTTCACGCGGCTAACGGGAGTTCTCCCCAGAGGAAGCTCGCTTTACAATTGTCTGGTTCGACAGGGAGTTCCTCCTCAAGAGGTCTTTAAGCTCCAACAGGCGTTGAAGCCGCTGTTCGATCTCCGAAAGTGCCCACCGGGAAGCAGCTACCAACTGGCACTGGACAATCAGAACAGGATCGTCGAATTCAGTTACTGTCCCAATGCAATTGATCTCTACTCCATTCGCTTATCCCCTGGGGGCAGCTTAGAGGCGCTCAAGGAGAAGATCCAGACCAGGGCGGTGAAGATAGAAGGGGAAATTGACAGCTCACTCTACCAGTCGCTGTTGAGACTCGGTCATTCAGCTGAGGTGGCGATGCAGTTGGCCGACATCTTCGCCTGGCAGATCGACTTTCTCACCGAACCCCGCCCAGAGGACCAGTTCAAACTGGTAGTGGAAGAGGAGTACAGAGATAATGCTAAACGGCCCAAACGGATATTGGCTGCTCAATATAGGGGCAGATTGACCGGAGAGCACACCGCCATCTTCTTCTGCGATCCTTCCGGACACTGTGACTACTACACCCCCGAGGGAAAGTCCTTGCGCAAGGCCTTTCTGCGGGCTCCACTGAAATACCGACGCATTAGCTCTCACTTCTCTCATCGGCGACTGCACCCTATCTTGCGAGTATGGCGACCGCATTTAGGAATCGACTACGCCGCACCCATAGGTACACCTGTCTCCGCCATCGGTGACGGAGTGGTGACCAAAAAGGGATGGACCCGTGATGGGGGAAACTTTCTCCAACTTCGCCATTCCAAGGGCTACACCAGCGCCTATTGTCACCTATCCCGATTTGCAAGGGGAATCAAACAGGGGGTGAAAGTCCGGCAAGGAGATGTTATTGCTTATGTGGGCTCTACCGGCATGTCCACCGGACCTCACCTCTATTTCGCCATAAGCAAGAACGGAAAAAAAATAAACTTCTTGAGGATGAAACTCCCCTCTGCCACATCGGTAG
>JAUWEO010000033.1 GCA_030608245.1 Candidatus Latescibacterota bacterium | reverse complement strand
AATCCAATTGCAAACGCACCAACACTATCAATCTTTTATTGATAGGGCAAAATCCAAGAAAGTAATGGGTTACGGAATGAAGGTCGCTGTGTTCGAAGATGTCTTACAAGGAAAAGTATGGGCCTATTCAGATGAGCAAAGGCGCAAGAGTAGGCGACAAAAAGACTTGTCCGATATCTTTCGTTTGATTGAGGCGTATCCATCTCTTAAAGACTCATTGCCAGACTCGATAAGAAATACGGTGATTTAATATACCAGTAGAAAAAAATATACAACAGCACGTAGCCTTTGCGGGGACTCAACCCAAACGGTCTGTTCACTGTGAGGAGGTGGCGGATGTTCGATGTAATCTCTCTGGGAATCGTGGTTGCCGATGTAATGGCTAAACCGATTGACAGCGTACCTGAGGAGGATAAACTGGCCCTTTTCGACCGGATGGAGATTCACATTGGCGGGTGTGCGGCCAATACCGCCATTGCTTTAAGTCGCTTAGGGACCAAGGTAAAAGTGATAGGTAAGGTAGGGGCCGATGCCTTCGGCGATTTCGTAATCAATACACTGGGAGAACACAAGGTGGACGCTTCCAGTGTTGTGAGAGAGCCTTCGGTGAACACTGCCTTTACCTTTGCTATGATCTCCTCCCGGGGGCGGAGAAGATTTCTCCATACTATGGGAGCAGACGCCACCTTTGGCCTCGAAGATATAGAGATGAAAGATCTCCGAGGTGCCCAGATACTGCACGTTGCCGGCACCTACCTGATGTCCCACCTTGACGGCCAGCCCACAGCGGAGCTGCTCAGAGACGCCCGGCGGATGGGGCTGAAAACCTCTTTGGACACTGCTTACAACGACCAGATTAAAGATTGGAGGCAGATTATCGCCCCCTGTCTGCCCCACATTGACTATTTCCTGCCCAGCATAGAGGAGGCAGAGAAGATAACCGGGCAGACAGATCCCCAAAAGATGGCTAGAGTGTTGGCAGAGGACTGTCCCGGTACAATTGCCATAAAACTGGGATCCCAAGGTCTTTTCCTGAAAACCAGACAGGCAGAGAAATTAATCCCTCCTTACCAGGTGAAGGTGGTGGATACCTCAGGGGCAGGAGACTGTTTTGTGGCTGGATTTTTGAGGGGCCTGCTGGAGGGTTGGGACGAAGAGCGGTGCGCCCGGTTGGGCAACGCAGTAGCCTCTTTCTGTATCCAGGCTATTGGTTGCACCACTGGGGTGGTGTCCTGGCAGGAAACGGTGGAGTTTGTAGAAAATAGTTGAATCGTATAGACTCCATTTTATCTCTCTGGGGCCCAGAGACTTACAAAAGCCTGCCCGAAGGGCGATAAGTTCAAGAGAGTTCCTTGTACTGAATTTCGATTCGATGAAAAAATAGCCTCCAAGGTTTGCTCTTTGAAAGGAAAAGGAGCCAGTAGTTTTGGCTCCTTTTCCTGTTCGCAATCAAGGTTTAGCTTCTGTTTTCCCGTAAGTTTACTTATCTCTCTCCCAATTTGGGAAGAGCCCTCAGGGCTTCCTCATATAATATTATCTGTGGTGAGTACTTTTCTCTACCCCGGGCAATCAGTTCCTGGAATAGTTTGTTTAGTTCCATAGTTTTCTCTACCTTAAGTCTCCTAACCACTTCCCTTCGTATCCTACGTTCATCCAGGCTGTATTGCCCTGCTGGTTGCTTCTCTAAAACCTGTAAGATAGCATAGGCAGAAAATCTTTTTCCACCTCTTTCAAAAGAGAGGCTGTAAGGTCCTTTAAACTGACCGACCTTGGTCTTGGCTGCCATCTCTACAGTAGCTCCCAATATCTTTTTGTCTCTTTCAGTCACATAGAAGCTGAACCTATCATAATTCTGGAAACGTTTACTGAATGAGGGGAACTTCTGGGCGACTTTTTCCATGGTAACCCCTGCTTTAATCTGCCCAAAAGCCTCCTGAGCCTTGTTTAAACTGTCAAACAATACAGTTTGGACGGTAATTTCAGGAGGTTTAATGTACAAGTCCGGACAGTTTTCATAGTACTCTCTGATCGCCTCGTCAGTGAGCACCTTTGCCTCCGTCTCCAGGCGCCTCAACTCGGTTACCATTAACTCATGTTTTCTTTTCTGCAAATGTGACAAAAGTTGCTTCGAGATTTCAATCTTCTTCCGACGGAAGGCCTCGGGCAGTGATAGAGAACGGTGAGCGAACCCCCGTGCTGATGTAACTACCTGGAGACTATCAGTTAAGTCCGGACGACGCCGCGGCCTGAATTCACCTAACCATTCCAAGTATTCGCTTAGGGTTATCCCTTTCCCCTCGTGTCCAATGAGCACTCTGGATCGCTCTTCAGCAGTGAAAGAGGGTATATCCTTACCAGAGGTACTGCCAAGCAGTAGAGTCAAGGTCTGTTCGTCTACACGTAAGTCCATTTGTTTCCAAAGCTTGTTCGTATAGTTCTTGAATTTTCTTTCCGATTTGGTGTGTCTGATGCGATTGAAGATCGCTTTCTTCTGTTTCTCCAGCCCTACTGGACGCCTGTCTAAGATCTCGAAAATATGGAATCCGCCTCTGCTCTGGAAGGGTTCGGATATTTCCCCCACTCTCATAGAGAATATCTTTCTGGCGGTGGCCCCCATCACGGTACCCTGCTCCCAGTACCCTAAATCACCACCCCTTTCAGCGCTTGCTGTATCCAGGGATTTCTCCTTAGCCAGTTGGGAGAAATCGGCTCCCTGTTTGAGCTGTTCCAGAATTTTCTCCGCTTCCTGTCGAGTCCTAACCAAGATGTGTCTGGTTCTAACCTCCTGTTTTTTGTCCAGCCCTTGTTGCTTATAGTATTGTTGTATCTCCACCTCGGACACCCGAATTCGACGCCCCAGCTTCTCTTTAAGCAGTTTGAGCATCCGAGTCTGCCTCTCTTTCGCAAGCTGTGTCAGTATCATCTTATTGCTGTCTAATCCCCGGTCATAGGCCTCCGATACCAGAAGTTGCTTGTCAATTGAGATCCACAGGAGGGCGGTCTTTGTACCCTCAAATGAACGCTGTTTCGTCAATGCTGTCTTCAGATCTCTGCCAGTTATCTTTTTGCCGACTACCTCAGCCACAAGCAGATCGTCTGTACTTCCGCATCCAACCAGCCAGATTAAGCAGACCAGAACTAAACACATCAGACTTACTCTTCTCATCACTCTCTCCTCCTAATATTGATAAGTAATTAATAGATAGTCACATCCTCTCCTCGGGGTCACTATTACCCAACAGCTTAATCTTCAGAGATTTGCTCTATATCCCTCAGCGCCCGTACTTTCTCCGGCAGGCCAAAAAGGTTGATGAACCCGGTGGCATCTCTCTGAGCATATACTTCCTCTTCACCAAAGGTAGCCAAATCTTTTCGATACAGACTGTAGGGAGATGTCCTTTTAACCACTATGCAATTACCTTTGTAAAGCTTCAGACGCACCAGGCCGGTCACCTCTTTTTGAGTGACATCCACGAAGGCATCGAGGGCCTGTTTCAGAGGGGTGAACCACTTACCGAAGTAGACAAGCTCAGCGTACTTCTGGGCCACTAAGTCCTTGTAATGAAGGGTTTCCCTGTCCAAAGTGAGGCTTTCCAGCTCAGCGTGGGCAGTATAAAGTAAAGTTCCTCCAGGGGTTTCGTATACTCCCCTGGATTTCATTCCCACTAAACGATTTTCGACCAGATCTACCCGTCCGATGCCGTTTTGGGCCCCCAAGTTATTCAATCTTTCCAAGAGTTCTATCGGATCCAGACTCTCTCCGTCGACCTTCCCAGGGATGCCCTCATCGAATTCAATATCCACAAAGGTAGGTTTATCCGGAGCTTTTTCAGGTGAGTCAGTGAGTTGGAAAAGACCTTCTGGGGGTTCCGTCTGGGGATCCTCCAGGATTCCTCCTTCGTGGCTCAGATGCCAGATATTTCGGTCTCGGCTGTAGTTCTCTTCTTTGGTTGCGGAGACAGGTATTCCCCTGCTCTGGGCATATTCGATCTCTTCTTCCCGGGATCTTATCTCCCACTCCCGCCAGGGCGCGATGATTCTTATTTTTGGGTTCAACGCCTTGTAACTGAGTTCAAATCTCACCTGGTCATTGCCCTTACCGGTGCAGCCGTGAGCTACAGCGTCGGCACCCTCTTGAGCAGCGACCTCAATCTGGCGTTTGGCAATGAGCGGGCGGGCAAATGACGTGCCGAGCAGGTACTTCCGTTCGTAGATCGCCCCAGCTTTCAGAGTAGGGAAGATGTAGTTTTCGATAAACTCCCGCCGCATATCCTCAATGTAGACCTTGCTGGCTCCGCTGTTGAGAGCTTTGTTTCGCAACTGCTCCGGGTCTTTTTTCTGCCCCAGGTCGGCGGTAATAGTTATTACTTCACAGTCGTAGTTCTCTTTGAGCCACGGGATGATAATTGAGGTATCCAGTCCCCCGGAGTAAGCCAGAACCACTTTTCTAATCTCGTCAGTTTCCTTCATCTGTTACCCCTTGGGTTAATATTTCATCGAAGATATCGACTGCCTCGTCGATGTGTTCTTTCTGAACAATTAAGGGGGGAAGCATTCTGATCACCTCTTTGCCAGCCGTGCAAACCAAGACCCCCCGTTTCCGAAACTCCCCTACCACTCTCTTTGCCGGATAGTCGGTAACTATCCCAGCGATGAGTCCCAACCCTCGCACTTCCCGAATCTGCGAATGTCTGGCCTTAAGTTGGTTTAAGCGCATATGGAGGTATTCTCCGTTTTGTCTGACCTGAGCCAGGAGTTCCGGCGCCATCAATTTCTGAACCACTTTGGTGGCCACGGCGCACACCAAGGGTCCACCTCCGAAGGTTGTGCCGTGGTCTCCCGGAGCCAAATTCTGGGCGATTTTCTGCCGCATCAACACTGCCCCAATAGGCAACCCGCCTCCTAAGGGCTTAGCTAAAGTCATTATATCCGGCTCTACCCCAAAGTGCTGGTAGGCGAACAGCGACCCCGAGCGGGACAGGCCGAACTGTATCTCATCGAACAGAAGCAGCAAATCTCGCTGGTCACATATCTGACGCAATCCCAGGAGGAATTCCCTGTCGGCTGCATTTACCCCCCCCTCCGCTTGCAGGGGCTCAACCAAGATGGCGCAGATATTTTCGTTTATCGCCTTCTCCACTGCCTCTAAGTTGTTGAATTCCACGGTGGTAAAACCAGGAAGCAAAGGACCGAATCCTTTCTGGAACTTCGATTGACCGGTGGCGGACAACGCCCCGTAGGTCCTCCCGTGGAAAGAACCGGTCATAGTCACGATACCGTACCTGGGCTGGGAGTTCCGTCTGCCCTGGGTATCCCCCCATCGGCGAGTGAATTTAATGGCTGCTTCTATCGCCTCTGTGCCGCTGTTGCACAAGAACACCTTGTCAGCAAAGGAGTTTTCGACCAAAAGCTTGGCCAACTCCACTTGGGGGAGCGAATAGAAAAGATTCGAGCAGTGAATCAGCTTTGCAGCCTGCTGTTTGATGATCTCAATAATCTCAAAATTCCCGTAACCAAAGGCGTTTACTGATATGCCACTCACGAAGTCTAAATAGCGATTGCCTTCCTGGTCGAACAACCGCATCCCATTGCCCTTCTCCAGGACAAATGGCGGACGGTCAATGGTGTGTAACAGATAAATTCTTTCCTGTTCGATCAACTGTTCAGTTTTCATCATGCTTCCCTTGAGTAGAATCCCCCAGCAGAGGTAGACTATGCTATGATCTGGGTCCCTATGCCTTTGTCGGTAAAGATCTCCAACAGCAAGGAGTGAGTTATCTTGCCGTTGATTGTGTGAGTCTTGTGAACACCAGCTCTGACCGCTCTCAGTGCCGCTCTGGCCTTGGGGATCATCCCCCCGGAGATTATCCCCTGTTCTATCATCTTCTCAATAGAGTCCACATGGAGGGTTGAGAAAAGAGAACTGGAGTCACCTGGGATTTTCATAATCCCTAACACATCGGTCAGAAATATCAGCTTCTCGGCGCGAAGGGCTATGGCGAACTCCCCGGCGGCTGTGTCGGCATTCACATTGTAGCTCAGTCCCTGTTTATCTATGCCCACAGGGGCGATCACCGGAATAGTATCCTTGTTGCACAAAGCCTCCACGGGCTTAGGATCTATCTCTTCTACTTCTCCCACAAAGCCGATATCTACAAGTTCCTCCTTTGAAGAAAGGGGATCTTTGGCCTTAACCAAGTGTTTCTTTACTCTCATTATCTGCTTAGCCGAAAGTCCCTCTGCTTTTCCTCCGAATCGGCGGATATTTTCCACTATTTTTTGGTTAATCTGCTCCGCCAGGGTTTGTTCTACGATCTTCATCGTCTGTTGATCAGTGAACCTTAAACCACTAATAAACTTCGGTCGAATGCCCGCTTTCTGCATGTTTTGGCTGATTGCCTTTCCCCCTCCGTGGACAATCACCGGCTTCATTCCCACAGTTTCCATGAAGACAATATCTACGAAGGTCTCTTCTACAGTTGAATCTCCCCCACATTTGATGACCACGATCTTGTTCCGAAAAGACTGAATATAAGGCAAGGCCTCGACAAGGATACTGGCCTTCTGAATGGTTTGCTCCATATTTTCGCTTTTTCTCATTGAAGTCCTTCTGTTTCCTTAAAGCCAAACATTAGATTCATATTCTGAACCGCAGCACCAGATGCACCCTTGCCCAAATTATCCAATCTTGCTACCAGAAGAATCTGGCGGTCATGACCAAATACAAATAATTCAACCCGATTTGTGCCGTTACAGCCGGTCGGCGACAATAATCCGTCTTCAAGATAAACTTCACTTTCATATGGCATCACCCGGACAAACGGTTCGGATGCGTAGTAGCTTGCCAGAATGCCCCGAACATCTTTTGCAGAAAGCTTTTTATTCAGCAATCTCGAGAATACCGGAACTAACACCAACAATCCGTTGAAAAAATTCCCGACAATCGGAGTAAAAATAGGTGCGTGACTCAAACCTATCAGCTTTTGCATTTCTGGTATATGTTTGTGTCTTAGGCTCAGGTCCTTTGGTCTGGAAGAAATGGAATCGGGTTTGTCCATACCATAATGTTCATATAGACTAATCATCTTTTTCCCGCCGCCGCTGTAGCCGGTGATAGCACATAAAGTAACAGGATAATCTACCGGGACAATATCCTGAGCTATTAGCGGATAAAGAGCAAGGATAAACCCAGTGGTATAGCAGCCGGGATTTGATACTCGAAAGGATGTTCTGATTTTTTCCCGCTGATCCTTACTGAGCTCAGGTAGCCCGTATACCCATTCCTCACTAATCCTGTGTGCGGTGCTGGTATCAATCACCTTTGTGCTGGGATTGGTTATCAGTCTGACGGATTCTCTTGCGGCATGATCCGGCAGGCATAGAATAACCAGATCTGCTTGGTTCAAATAGATTGTTTTGGTCTTCACATCCTTTCGTTTCTCTCTGGGTATTTCAAGAAATTCAATGTCAGCTCTTTCTTTCAGACGATCGAAAATCTTTAATCCGGTGGTCCCTTCTTGTCCATCAATAAATACAGTGTTCATATCATTTTCCAATTGCTCAGACTAATATGTCTTCCCCTCGCGAGGAGGAAGACTCCTTCCTTTGTGTGGTAGTAATTGACTTCTCTGCTGGGATTCCTCTTAGGTTTCCTCAGCGTTCTCTCTTAGAGCCAGCAATTGCCAAATACGCCATAGTTGGCACTTTCTCAGCAAGCCACCAACTCTTTCAGACCTTGGTTTGATGGCCTTATGGTAAGAGTGAGAAGTTACAAATAGAAATAAGGTTATATTCTGTAATCAAAATGCCTTGTACGCTTCACAGTGGAAAGTTACTATAATATAAATCCAAAGAAAGGTTTTGTCCACTGTTTTTTTCTATCAGCCGATTTTGTTCTCCGCCGGAAGGAGTCAAAGATCTGTGGGCAAAAAGTCCCCTGTACAAGCGGCTCATGTTGAGAACGACAAGAAGATACTATGTATGCCTGAATTGCACCTGCACGCCACCGGGGAAGATTCAGCCTGAAATGCTGATGGATAATCTACAGCAATAATGGCAGTGGAATGCCAAAAAGGCATACATAAAAAGAGGGAGACTCCATTGAAATTGTATTGCTAACTTAATCTTAAGCTTATGTTATTCATATTAGACGCAAAGCAAAGTTTTGGCACGAGTATTGCTCACTTGTTTCTTGATAACAGACCACTCTACAAAAGGAGGAGTATAGAAATGAGATTAGATAAACTGACTGAGAAATCGCAAGAGACTCTTTATTCTGCCCAGGAACTGGCCCAGGAGAACAACCACAGCCAGGTCGACCCCGAACACCTGTTGATGGCTCTGCTTTCCCAACCGGAGAGTCTGGCCGCCGATCTGCTTCAGCAATGCGGGGTGGACCTGGAACGCCTGAAGAGCCAACTTCAGGCAGAGCTTGACCGAATGCCCAAGGTTTACGGTTCCAATGTAGGACAGCTCTACATCTCGTCCTCGTTGAAACAGGTGTTAGACCAGGCCTGGAAAGAGGCCAGGAATCTAAAGGACGAGTATGTGAGTGTAGAACACCTGCTGTTGGGAATCGTGGAGATAAAAGGCTGTAAGGCCTCTCAAGTTCTGGTCAGCTTTGGAGCCACTAAGGAAGCCATCTACCAGATGATGAAACAGGTAAGGGGAGAACAGAGGGTGACTGATCCTAATCCGGAATCCAAGTACAAAGTGCTGGAGAAATACGGCCGTGACCTGACCCAATTAGCGCGCCAGGGCAAACTCGACCCGGTCATCGGAAGGGAAGAAGAGATAAGACGGGTGATGAAGGTACTCTCCCGCCGCACCAAGAACAACCCTGTGCTTATCGGGGATGCTGGAGTGGGCAAGACAGCCATTGTAGAAGGGTTGGCTCAGAAGATTGTGGCCGGTGATGTCCCGGAATCACTGAAGGACAGAAAACTGGTCGCCCTAGACCTGGGGGCAATGCTGGCCGGGTCAAAATTCAGAGGCGAGTTCGAGGACAGGGCCAAGGCCGTCCTCAAAGAGGTGGAAAAAGGGGAAGGACAGATTGTCCTGTTCATAGATGAGCTTCACACTATTGTGGGAGCGGGAGCCGCCGAGGGGGCAATGGACATCTCCAATATGCTTAAACCCGCCCTGGCCAGAGGCGAACTGAGGTGCATTGGTGCCACTACTCCCGATGAATACCGCCAGCAGATCGAGAAAGACGCTGCCTTAGAGAGAAGGTTTGCCCCCATATTCGTGGGTGAGCCCTTGGTGGAAAACACTATTTCTATCCTCCGCGGCCTGAAGGAACGCTACGAAATCCACCACGGGGTGAGGATCAACGACTCCTCTCTGGTGGCAGCCGCCACCCTGTCCAAAAGATACATCACCGACCGTTTCCTGCCGGATAAGGCCATCGATTTGGTGGACGAGGCAGCGGCGAACTTGAGAATAGAGATCGATAGTATGCCGGCGGAGTTGGATGCCATCGAAAAGAAGATCCGCCAGTTGGAAATAGAGAAGGAGGCAGTCAAGAAGGAGAAAGATGCCCGGAAGAGGCTGGAACCCATCGAAAAACAGATTGCCCAGCTAAACGAAGAGCGCAACCAGCTCAGAGCACACTGGCTCAGAGAGAAAGAGGTAATCAGCAAGATACACCAGACAAAAGAGAAGACGGAGCAGCTCCGACTTGAGGCAGAGCACGCCGAAAGGGCTGCTCACTATGAAAGGGCAGCCAGAATCCGCTACGGGGAACTGGTAAAGCTGGAGAAGACTCTCAAAGAGGCAGAACAGCAACTGTCCGAGATCCAGAAGAACAAGAAGATGATCAAAGAGGAGGTAGACGAGGAGGATATCGCTGAGGTAGTCTCTAACTGGACGGGTATCCCTGTGTCCCGGCTGATAGAAGGCGAGATAGAGAAGCTAACCCATATGGAGGGCAGGCTTCATCGGCGGATAGTAAACCAGGAGGAGGCGGTTGAAGCGGTATCCAACGCCATCCGCCGCGCCAGAGCCGGACTGGGCGACCAGAATCGGCCCATCGGGTCGTTCCTCTTCTTAGGTCCCACCGGAGTGGGCAAAACCGAGCTGGCACGGGCCCTGGCTGAGTTTCTCTTCGACGATGAGAACGCTATGGTCAGGATTGATATGTCAGAGTATATGGAGCGGCACACCGTCTCCCGGCTCATCGGCGCTCCTCCCGGATATGTGGGCTATGAGCAGGGAGGACAACTGACCGAGGCGATCAGAAGAAGACCCTACCAGGTGATTCTATTCGACGAAGTGGAGAAGGCTCACAGCGATGTGTTCAACATCCTGCTTCAGTTGCTCGACGACGGTCGGCTCACTGACGGCCAGGGCAGAACGGTCAACTTCAGAAACACTGTGGTGATTATGACCTCCAACCTGGGCAGCCACCTGTTCAGCAATGCGGCAGAGGTAGATTATGAACGGGCGCAGCACCAGGTGATGGAGATACTCCGCAGCCAACTGCGGCCCGAATTCCTAAACCGGATAGACGAGATAATAGTCTTCCACCAGCTTGACCGGGAGCATATTAAAGAGATCGTGGGACTTCAGGTGCAGAGACTCGAAGACCGGCTGCTGGAGCACTCTGGCATCTCCTTAGAGCTCTCTGATGAAGCAAAAGAGCTTCTGGCAGACTTAGGGTTTGACCCGGTCTACGGTGCCCGACCCTTGAAGAGGGTAATCCAGAAGATGGTGGAGAATCCGCTTGCGTTAGAGATTTTGGAGGGGAAGTTTAAGGAGGGTGAGAAAGTTTTAGTCAGTGCAAAGGATGGACAGCTTGTATTCGCGAGATAGTGAGGCTGACATGCAACCAGCTTAAGATCCATAGCTTTATCAAACAAAAGCGGCTGTGTCCCGAAGGATACAGCCGCTTCCTTTTGCGAGTTTGCTGCGTTTAGCGCAACAGCGTCATGCACTTAGTCTCTCTGAATCTTTCTGCCTGAAGCCGATAGAAATAGACTCCCGAAGAAAACTGTCGGCCCTCTTTATCTTTTCCATCCCAGTACGCTCGATGAGCACCTGCCTCCTGATATCCTTCCGCCAGCATGGCTACCTCTTGGCCAAGAAGATTGTAAACTTTCAAACTTACGTGCACCGAGCTTGGAAGAACATAGCTGATGGTAGTGGAGGCGTTAAAGGGATTGGGCCAGTTCTGCCGCAGGGTGAAGGCCTGGGGTACCTCCGCAGCCTTGCCTTCGTCATCGACTGCGGAGGTCTCTAAAAAGAAACCTCTTTCTCCACTGATGAGACAATGCGATCTTCGTTCATCACCCAGATTTTGATCTTGTGTAGACCAGCGAACTTGATAGGCGGGAAGCTTACAATACTCGTTTCAGAGGTAGTACTAGGGGGAGCTCCTAAACAACGAAACGTCAACCGCTGTCCGCTTGGGTCGACAGCATCCACTTTTAGAGTGGTCAGTTTCCCTACTTGAGGTGATCCGGAAATAATCTCCACCGACTTGATAATGGGAGCCGGAATCAACCCAACATCCGCCACCTTTTCCGCACCG
>JAUWEO010000158.1 GCA_030608245.1 Candidatus Latescibacterota bacterium | reverse complement strand
CCAGTCAAAGGCAGCTCCACCCACCTCCCCTGCTCCGCCGAACGATACGCGGCCTCCATCGCCTCCTGCACCCGAACGCCGTCCTCGAGGCTTGGAGAGCAGGGACGATCTTCCACGATATTGGTGAGAAAACTGTGCAGGCTAGCCAGGTGATAGCGGGTCCATCCGATGGCGAATTTGGGGCCGGGAAAGCCCGCGGGTTTGGGATACCGTTGCACGGTCTCGATTTTTTTGAAGCCTCGTGTGCCCCCGATCGGATCTCCGGCGTCTCGTACATCATAGGCCTCCAGATAGTTGGGATCCATCAGATTGAACCGCAGCGCACCCTGATCCCCATGAATTTCCAGCCGCAACTCATCGTTTGTCCCTGTGGCTCTCCTTGATGCCTCTAATGTGCCAAGCGCCCCGTTCTTCATTTTTAGCAATAACAGACTCAGATCATCCACTTCCACTTTTCCAACCTTTCCGGGCGCATCGGGAAACGGTCGTTCTTTGACGAAGATCTCCGTTGCGGCAAAAACGCTTTTGAAATCCCCCAACAGAAATCGGACCACGTCGAGGATGTGAGAGCCGATGTCGAAAAGCGCGCCTCCGCCTCCTTTTGCTTTATCTAACCGCCAGGTGAGCGGACGGGAAGCGTCAATATATCCCGCATGCAGATAAGCCGCCCGGAAACTGAGCGGACGTCCCAAGAATCCCCCATCAATCAACTGTTTGGCCCGCATCATCGCGGGGATAAAGCGATACATAAAAACCACCTGCGCCTTCGCCGGAGCCTTCTTTCCCGCCTCAAGAACCTGACGCGCCTCGTCTAAGTTCAACGCCAGGGGCTTCTCACAGTAAACGTGCTTTCCATGCGCAAGCGCGTGGATGACAATGTCCTTGTGCAGAAAATTCGGCGCGCAGCAGTTGATCACGTCAATGTCGTCCCGCTTCACCAGTTCGCGCCAATCCGTCGTCCAGGAGTGGTATCCCGCCTGAGCCACCGCCCTGCGGCAGCTTTCCTCGTGACCGGAAGCTACACCCACAAGCTCAATCTTGCACGGGGCAGGATCGTAATACATCGGGATGCCCTGATAGGCCACGCTATGCACCCGCCCGATAAATCCATAGCCAATTAAGCCGACACGCAATGTTTTCATCTCTGACTCCCTTGAAGTTGATAAGTAGATGCATAGAATTAAATTGCAACCGCAGATTACGCAGATTAGACGGATTGCGAACAGCCCTGAAGCTTCTCCGAAGTAATCCGTCTAATCCGCGGTTGAGAAGATATCGAAATAATTTTGTCCAAACACCTAAGTTTACAAAAGCTCCCGTTCGGTCTCGTCAATGGCTTCCTCAAGAATATCTATGCCTTTGGCAGCCACTTCCTCCGGCATCATAAAGGGCGGCGACATCCTCAAAATGTGCCCCGCCGGAATCCAGGCTAGCCCTTTACGAAATGCCTTCTGATAGACCAATTTCCCCGCCTCGTCGAATGGCTCTTTGCTGTCCCGATTCTTTACCAGTTCCACTCCAAAAAGACACCCTTTGCCTCGCACATCGCCGATGATGGGATGGCGTTCCATCATCTCCTCCAGTTTCAGAAGGATGAACTCCCCAAGGTGGGCGGACTTTTCCAGCAGATTTTCTTCCTCCATTACCTCAATCGTAGCCAGAGCGGCGGCGCAGGCCACGGGATTGCCTCCGTAACTCGAAGAGGCACTGATCTTCTCTAGGACGTCTTTCCTTTCCTCCCTGATTGCCACGGCTGTCACCGGGTATCCGTTGCCCAGTCCCTTTCCGATGATGATGATATCCGGCACCACGTCGTAGTGTTCGCAGGCAAACCACGTGCCCGTTCTCCCCATGCCGGTCAGAATCTCGTCGAGGATGAGCAAGATGCCTCTCCGGTCGCATAGCTCCCGTACTTTGGGGATAAACTCAGGTGGCGGAAAAATCGAGCCGGCCCATCCCTGGATCGGCTCCATCACCACGGCGGCCACTCGTCCGGTGGATTCCTGCTCAATGACCTGCTCCAAAAAGTCGGCGCAATAGATTCCGCAATCCGGATAACTCATCTTGAAAGGGCAACGATAGCAGTCGGGACGGGGAGCTAAGAAAAAGCCCGAAGCTCGCATTCCCTTATCTTCGCTCATCACCGCCAGACTCACCGCGCCCAACGTCTTCCCGTGGAAATCCCGCCAGAAGGAAACAAACTCTGAGTTCCCCGTAGCGGCCCGGCCTGCCCGTAAGCCTGCTTCCACTGCAGCTGTCCCATCGGAATAGAACTGAATCCCGCTCAGATCTCCGGGCAGGATCTCCACTAATTTTTCCAGAAGTTTCACCTTAATCTCGGTGGTGAAATCGTGGCAATTGACTACCGTAGCCACCTGCTTCTGAATGGCCTCGGTGATTTTGGGATGGCAGTGGCCGCACCCGGTCACGTAGATTCCGGAGGAGAAATCTATGTAAGTATTGCCATCTACGTCGGTGAGGGTATAGCCTTTGCCGGATGCAAATGCCACCGGAAACAGGCGCACCTGCGAAGAATAGCCTTTCATATACTGACTTGCCCGATGGTGCAACTGCTGCGACTTTGGTCCTGGTGGCGTCACCACGATATGTGGCAATGAGTCCACCTTGAGATGAGTCCGGTTTTGATTGTGCATTCCTTATCCTCCCGCGTGAGAGTGAATTTCCCCGCTTTCTGTGAAGACCTCGCTGAGACGGGCTATTGGCCCAATTCACTGGGCTTTCTATTCGTAGCAGGACGATTTATCTTTATACCACAACAACGATCAAACCACAATTACCTTCAATCCCCTCTGTCTCAGCTCTCTTTTCTCTTTTTCTCCAATTCCCTGGCTGGTTACCAATATGTCCACATCTTCGAAGGAGGCAAAACGGGTGAAGGCCGCCTGATCGATCTTGGTGTGATCTGCTACCACGATCACCTCTCTGGCCGACCGGATCACCATCTCGATAGGCCGAGTCGTGCGAACATCGGCTGTGGTGAAACCAGCTTTGAAAGAGATCCCCTCTGTGCCGATAAAAGCTTTATCCACATGGAGTCCCGCAATAGCCTTCTCCGTGATTGGCCCATACAGGTCGTTCCAGCCACGTCGGACAATCCCACCTAAAAGGATCAGCTCAATCCCCTCGGCCGACTCCAGAACATACACCACGCAAAGAGAATTGGTGACGACTTTAATGTTGCGGCGCATCTTCAGGTTATAGGCGATTTGAAGCGTAGTGGTGCCGTTGTCCAAGAAAATTGCCTCGCCATCCCTTACCAATCCGGCTGCATACTGGCCGATGTGCTTCTTTTCCGATATATTGCGCTGAAGTTTCTTCCCGAACGAGAACTCGAAGGCCACCTTGTCGGTACTTACAGCTCCGCCATAGGTTTTAACTACACGGCCTTCTTGTTCCAATCGTTGGAGATCACGACGAATCGTCACCTGGGAAACTCTCAACAGAGAGGTAAGTTCCGCCACGCTTACCTTCTCGTTCTTTCGAATCTGCTCTAAGATGAACGATTTTCTGTCATTAAATGCTACTCCCACAGGATTCCCTCAGGCTTGGGCCGTTGTGTGCACCGATTGTTTCATTGCTTTCGATTATGAATGTAACAATCACAATAATGAACTTTCTTCAGAGAAGCAAGGACTTTTTTTGTTGGGTCGGCTGAAAATTTTTCTGTTAGGGTAAAAGAAGGATGGTTTTGCTTTTTAGCTATTTGTCTCGAAGCCGGAAAGGGTTGGGCAGTAGATAAAAATGGCTTGACTTTTAGCAGTTCCATAATTATACTTTATGTCATTGGTTAAACTCAGTAGTGAAGGGAGACTCAATGCCATCTCCAGGGCGTCTTTTTCTGATAGATGGGTCGGCTTTGGCCTATCGTTCTTATTTCGCTTTTGTCAGAAATCCCCTTATTAACTCCAAAGGTGAGAATACCTCCGCTCCCTTTGCCTTTACCAATACTTTGCTTAAGATTCTTAGAGAGGAAAAACCTGAGTACATAGTGGTGGCATTTGACACCGGCAAGCCCACCTTTAGACATGCCAAGTTTCCTGCCTACAAGGCGACCCGCCAAAAGATGCCCTCGGATATGAAAGAACAGCTTCCCCGGATCTACCAGATCATCGAGGCGATGCAACTGCCGGTGATAGAGCGGGAAGGGGTCGAAGCCGATGATGTCATCGGTACCCTTGCCTGCAAGGCAGCTCAGGAGGGAATAGAGACAATCTTGGTTACCGGGGACAAGGACTTCACCCAGCTTGTTTCACCGCTGATCAAAATGCTCAATCCGAAGAGAAGTGGTGAAGAGTTCGAGCTAATCGACCAGGAGGCAGTGCGGGCAAAATTTGGGGTGGGGCCAGAAGAGATGGTGGATTTCCTGGCACTGATGGGCGACAGCTCGGATAACATTCCGGGTGTACCTAAGGTGGGACAGAAGACCGCAGCCGCAATGATTCGGCAATTCGGGAGCTTGGAGGCCGTCTTAGAAAATGCTGATAAAGTGACAAAACCGGCGCTGAAGAGAAACTTGATTGATTTCGCCCAGCAAGCCCGGCTGTCAAAAGAATTGGTAACAATCGACACCGGTGTTCCTGTTGACCTTGACCTGGAAAGATTCAAGTTCCAAGGCTTTGACAACAAAAAACTGGTTGAGATTTTCCAGGAGCTGGAGTT
>JAUWEO010000236.1 GCA_030608245.1 Candidatus Latescibacterota bacterium | reverse complement strand
GCCGTCTCCTTTTGCCTCTTCTCGGTTGAACTGCAGGTGGTATTGTACACCCTTAGTTCCTTGGTCTTCTCCAACAGCTTCAGAACCACCTGCTGGAACTGAGAAAACGGAGTGGTAGTCTGGGCAATAACTCCGATTCTTTCCTGCCCGCCTAACTGCTTTAAATCAAGACTATCGTAAACAACCACTGCCTTTTGCCCAGAATGCCCCAGCAGACCTTCCACCTCAGGGTGGTCCTTCTTTCCCACAATTACGGTTTTGAACCCTTCTTTGTTCAACTGCTCTGCGTAGTTCTGGGCTCGCCGCACAAAGGGGCAGGTAGCATCAATCACCCTGTGGCCTGATTCTCTTATCTGCTGCCGGAGATCAGGATGAATGCCGTGGGAGCGGATAATGACAATCCCCGGAGGTAAGTCGGTGATCTCCGCCACCGGGATAATGCCCTGCTGTCTTAATTTCTCAACTACCTGAGGATTATGGATGATGGGACCTATGGTGTAAACCGGGGGATCTACCTCTCTGACGGTCTTTAAAGCTATGTTAACCGCCCGTTTTACCCCAAAACAAAATCCTGCTCCCTTGGCAAGTTCGATTTTCATTCTATGACCGGAAAATTGAACACTGAAAAACACCGAAAGACGTTGGCTATTGTATTAACTTATCTTAAGCCACATCGAAGCCCTATCATCATCTTCTCGGTTATCTCGGAGTTCATTCAGTTTTTCCTGAATCTGGCTTCATCAATCGCGCGTCTTCAACAGCAGTCCCTTGAGCACTTGGGACTTCTTTTTCCTCGGCTAAAGCTTTTATCTTGGACATCACCTGTTGGACTAACAACTGATAATCGCAACGGTGATCGGCGCTGAGCCTGAAATCTGCAGGGAATAAGGCTTGCCCGAATTTCACCCACATTCTGTCCCGTCCCAGAGCAACTCTAAAAAAGCTTTTAGGACCGGAGATATGAACCGGCACAACCGGTGTCTCTGTTTTTAGGGCTAGCATTCCCACTCCGGATTTCGCTCTGCCCAGTTCGCCCCTTTCGCTCCTTGTGCCTTCAGGAAAAAGCAGCAGTGCTTTCCCTCGTCGGAGTAAATCCACCATCTTCTTCAAGGCATTTCTATCTATCCCTCCCCGCCTTACGGGGAAAGCGTTGAGTCCGGTTATTATCCGCCCCAAGATGGGCTGATCAAACAGTTCGGCCTTGGCCAGATAATTCAGTTCTCGGGTAGTGGCAATTCCTATCACAGGAGGGTCCAACAGGGAGATATGGTTTGAAGCCAAGATCACCCCATTGCTGGCAGGGACATAGTCCTCTCCTTCGACCTTTAGTCGAAAGAACACCTTAAAAATGATCCTACAAAAAATCCAGACGAATCGGTAAAAGCCTTTATTGGTTCTGACTGTTTTAATCGTTCTTACCCTCTGCGGATAAACTTTTTGCCAGATTCACTATCTTATCCACTTGCTGTTCTATGGCAAGCCCGGTGGTGTCTATCAGGATTGCTCCTTCTGCCTTTTTTAAGGGGGCTTGATCTCGATCTACATCCTCCCTGTCCCGCTGGGCCATCTGTTCTTTCAACTGCTCCGGTGAAATCTCCACTCCCTGTGCCTTAAGTTCTGAATGTCTCCTCTTGGCCCTCTCCTCCAGTGAGGCATCGAGGAATATCTTAAGCCCTGCCTGAGGGAAAACCACTGTTCCGATATCTCGTCCTTCCATCACCACTCCGCCGTTTAGACCAATACGCTGCTGCTGTTCAACCAGCACTTGACGGACACGGCTCACCTGACAGACGGGGGTAACTGCTTTGGTCACCTCCGGCAGGCGCAGTTTGGCGGTCACATCCGTCCCATCTAAGTAGACGCGAAGGGCATCCTTCTGCTGTTTCAGTTCGATCTTTGTCTTGCCTACCAGTTCAGCTACGACATCTTTGTCTTTAGGATCAATGCCCTGTTGAAGAGTCTTGAGGGCCATTGCCCGGTACATCGCCCCGGTGTCAATGTACAAATACCCCAACTTCCGGGCCACCAACTTAGCAGTGGTGCTTTTCCCCGAACCAGCCGGGCCATCTATGGTGATAATCAGGTTTTTGCTCATTTCATTAGGGCAGAGACTTCGGCGAATTTCTCCTTCAACAGGGGATAAAGCGATTGATAAATCGGATACCATCGGTTGTAAGTGTCAACATTTTGGTCAATTGGCTGAGTGGTGGCTGTGACGTCTACGGTTTGGTCTGTGGCCTCAACTAAGTCTGTCCACACTCCGGTTCCCACACCGGCCATAAGGGCTGCCCCGAATGCCGGTCCTTCTCGTGAGGTGTTAACCGTGACCACCGGGGCACCGTAGATGTCGGCTTGGAGTTGACACCAAAGCTGGCTGCGGGCACCCCCGCCTGTGGCACGGATCTCTTTCACTTCCACTCCTAAGCCGCGGATTATCTCCATTGAGTCTCGCATAGCAAAGGTGATGCCCTCTAACACTGACCTGACTAAGTGGCCACGGCGGTGCCGACTGCTAATGCCAAACCACACCCCCTTGGCTTGGGCATCTCGGTGGGGTGTCCTCTCACCCATCAGGTAGGGCAGAAACAGTAGACCCTCGCTGCCCGGTTTGATCCCTTCTGCCTCTCGAGTCAAGATGTCGTAAGAGTCTATGCCAGAGATCTCCTCTGTTTTCGCTTCCAATCCGCCTATGGTGTCACGGAACCAGCGGAAAGATCCGCCAGCGGAAAGCACTACTCCCATCAGATACCACTTATGAGGCACACTGTGACAG
>JAUWEO010000176.1 GCA_030608245.1 Candidatus Latescibacterota bacterium | reverse complement strand
GAGGAAACATCCTTGATAAATTTCTACGATCGGCAAACCTACTGTGCCTATATCTTCTGCATTCTTGAGAATTATCTTGGCGAGATTGCTTTTCAGATTGAAACGGATCTCGCATCCTGCAGTCTGAAGCGCAGCGAGCTGTGCCGAGCTATTAATCCTCAATCGCAGGTCATTGGGAATTCGGGTGAATGTTCTGGCCTCATCCCGTTCGTCTTCCAGTAACTCCCGAACATTGTAAAGCTCAACACCGTTGTAGAGCATTCCAAATCTCCTTAGCCTCCAAAAGCAGATATGATCCATCCGTTAAAGGTCAAAAATCTGCCACGGAGGCACACAGACACGGAGAAAAGCAAACATATAAATACCTGATTATTTTGAGGATTGCTTCTCCCTGTGTCCTCCGTATCTGTGGTGAAATCAGGTTTAGGGACCTTTTACGAATCAGACATAATTATATCGTAAGAACTTCATATTGTCAAGGTTTTTTACCGGTGCAAAAGCTGTTTCCCTGAACAAGTATGGATTCAAACGCAGTCTTAATAAAACCTCAGATTTCTGCCAGGCGCTCAATCCCAGAGGATCCAAAAACTGCTTGACAATGGAACACTGTTGAGCTAATTTAATGGGTTGTAGTCTATCCTGGTGGCAGGAACAAGATTGAAACCTGCCCTTACGCTGATTTCACAAAGGAAAAAAGCCTATGATAGAAACAGCCAGAGAGAGGTTCTTACGAAGCGCCAGCCTAAAAGAAGAGATGGCCAGAACCTGCGGTGAGATAGTAGTTCAGATAGCCAAATCGATGATCCAGGCATTGAACTCCGGGGGGAAGATACTGCTCTGTGGTAATGGCGGCAGTGCTGCCGACTGTCAGCACTTTGCCGGTGAGATGGTAGGCAGGTTCAAGTTAGAGCGCAAGGGACTGCCTGCCATAGCCCTCTCCACCGACACATCGGTGCTGACAAGCCTGGCCAACGATTACCAGTTTGAGATAGTTTTCTCTCGACAGGTAGAGGCGCTGGGCAAGCAGGGAGATATTCTGATTGCCTTCTCCACCAGCGGCAACTCTCCCAATATCTTACGGGCTGTAGAGATGGCTAAGCGACTGGGAATTTCAACCGTTGGCTTCACCGGCAGAAGTGGAGGCGAACTGAAAGATATGGTAGACATCTGTCTTGCAGTTCCTGTAGACGAGACCTCACTGATCCAAGAGGGGCATGAGACTGCCTTCCACATTGTCTGTCAATTGGTTGAACAGGGAATGTTCAGATGAACAAATGCGGATATGTGGCCATTCTGGGACGCCCCAATGCGGGCAAGTCCACCTTGCTGAACGCCTTAGTGGGACAGCCGCTCTCCATTGTTACCCCTAAACCCCAGGCTACCCGAAACAGGATCTTCGGCATCTCCACTACCGATGAAGTCCAGGCGATCTTCTTGGACACCCCAGGAATGCTGAACCCCAAATATCGCCTTCAGGAACTGATGGTCGAACAAATAGACAAGGCCATCGGTGATGCTGATGTGCTTATCTTTATGGTTGACAGCACAGACTTTGTCAATAGTTTTGACCAGATCTTGCAGCGCAAATTCACCAAAGCCTGGAAACCCGCAGTTCTGGTCCTGAACAAGATTGACCAGGTGAAGGGAAAGCCTGTCTTGGAAGCGATGGAAAAGCTGTCAGAATTTCAAGAGTCAGCAGAGATTATCCCTATATCCGCCCTTCGTGGGGACGGTCTGGATCAGCTTCGCGACCTGATAGAGAAGCTTCTCCCTGAAGGCCCGTTCCTTTACCCTCTGGATGTCATCGCTACCCAGCCAGAGAGGTTTTTCGTTGCCGAGCTGATCAGAGAAGAACTGTTCAACCTGTTAAGACAGGAGCTGCCGTACGCCACAGCGGTGAAGGTGGATGAGTTCAAAGAAAAGGAGGAAGGGAAGACTTACATTCGGGCCATCATCTTTGTGGAGAAATTCTCCCAGAAAGGAATAATTATCGGCACATCAGGAGAGGTGCTTAAAAGGATCGGGACAACCTCTCGACAAAAGATAGAGTTGTTTCTGGGACACCAGGTGTACCTCGATCTGTGGGTGAAGGTGCGCAAAAATTGGCGAAAGAAGGACTTTGATCTGCGGGAATTCGGCTACACCGCGTAGATCAGGGCGTAACCTCCCTTTTCTAATAGAGATGAAGACAGAATGAGTAAGCATAAACCATTTAGATGTAAGGAGACAGTGATGAGAGTTCTGGTAGTTGGAGGAGGAGGCAGAGAGCATACCTTAGTTTGGAAGATTGCTCAGAGTCCAAAAGTGGAGAAAATATACGCTGCACCGGGGAATGCCGGGATCTCGCAGGCTGCCGAATGTATCCCCATCCAACCCACCCAGATCGATGAACTGGCCGATTTTGCTGAAGAGAAGAGAGTTGAGCTGACTGTGGTTGGTCCCGAAGGCCCGTTGGTGGTAGGGATAATCGACACTTTCCAGACCAGAGGGTTGAAGATATTTGGGCCATCCAAACAGGCAGCAAGACTGGAAGGAAGCAAGGTCTTTGCCAAAGAGTTGATGCGGGATTACGGAATCCCCACTGCCCAGTTTGAAGTGTTCACTTCCCCAGATAAAGCTATAGGCTACATCAAGGCAAAAGGAGCTCCCATTGTGGTTAAGGCCGATGGTCTGGCAGCAGGAAAGGGGGCAGTCGTGGCGATGACCGAAGAAGAGGCCATTGAGGCTGTAGAAAAAATGTTAGTAAAGAAGGCCTTTGGGGAAGCTGGGGAGAAAGTGGTGATCGAGGAATACCTCCAGGGAGAAGAGGCGTCGGTGCTTGCCCTTAGCGATGGAGAGACAATAGTCCCGCTGGTTCCTTCTCAGGATCACAAGCGGGCTTTCGATGGCGACCAGGGGCCTAATACCGGTGGGATGGGGGCCTATGCTCCTGCCCCAGTGATCACCGAAGAGCTGATGCAGAAGATAAACAGCAAGATTCTGCAACCTACAGTTGAGGCTATGGCGAATAAGGATATTATTTATAAAGGGGTTCTTTACGCCGGTCTGATAATGACTGCTCAGGGGCCACAGGTATTGGAGTTCAACTGCCGTTTTGGCGATCCGGAAAGCCAGGCCCAGTTGCCCCTGATGAAAACCGACTTAGTAGATGTGCTTCTTGCTATCTGTGACCAGAGACTAAAAGATGTGTCAATCGAAGAGGAGAACAAGGCCGCTGTCTGCGTGGTAATGGCGTCCGAAGGCTATCCCGGCGCCTACGAAAAAGGCAAAGAGATCACCGGACTGAAGCAGGCAGAGCAAATGGAGGGCATAGTTGTCTTCCACGCTGGTACTAAACTGGAGAAAGGAAAGATCGTAACCAACGGCGGCCGGGTACTGGGTGTGACTGCGGTAGCAGAAAGCATATCTGCTGCAGTGAACAGGGCCTATCAGGCAGTGGAGAGAATCAGATTCCAGGGGGCGCACTACCGAGGGGATATCGGGTTCAGGGCACTGGCTCGAGAGAGGTAATGACTAACAAGATACGGAGTCGCTCTTCGCAGTCTAATTCGCTGTTGGGCGAACGAGAGAGACTATATGAAATCAATCACGGAAATGATCCACCACCTAAAGGGCAATCCTAGCTCGTTGTGGATGATAACATCCGCAAGGAGCCGGAAGATAAGCCGGCCCTTTTCGACCGGATGGAGATTAACATTGGCGGATGTGTAGCTGACACTGCCATCGCCTTAAGTCGCTCAGGGACCACGGTAGGACCTAAGGGAGTATGGATATTATGACAAAAAAAGAATTCATGAACTGCGTAGCAAATGGGCAAGTGGATATATTGCAACAATTTCTTGATTTGTTGAGCGATATAAAAATTGACTATTGTGTCATCGGCGGATTAGCAGTAAACGCTTATGTCGAACCTGTAGTCAGTCTGGATTTGGACATAGTAGTTGCGATTAATGCAATAGACAAACTGAGCAAGGCGGCAGAAAAAATGTTTACAATAAAGGAATTTCCCCACAGTTTAAACCTGCAAAGTCCAAAGTCTGATTTGCGAATCCAATTGCAAACGCACCA
>JAUWEO010000062.1 GCA_030608245.1 Candidatus Latescibacterota bacterium | reverse complement strand
AAAAATAGTTCGACAATCAAGGATTCCATTCGGGAGAGAGGGTCTTTTTCACTCTACATATTATCTGACCTCCATAGTCATTAACTAACTGTTTAGTCAAAAATAATAGGGTCAGCCCTGTTTGTCAAGAGAAAAAAAGGCATAGGATGGAGATTCTCTTGAGGACCTGCGTGCGACCATAAGGGGCAAAAACACCGGTTTGCGCCTACAGTGGCTACCGGTGAGAATCTCCGGGACAAAGATGATCATCATCCTCGCTGCGATTTATCCAGGTTCGTGCTCCTCTGGATAGACCACAATCGCCGCCTCCCCCTCCACCGGGCAGTGCTGCTCGCACAGACCACAGCCCCGGCAGTCCCCTGCCAGCACATAGGGCCGCCGCAAGGGAAGTTGAACCTCTATTGCCCCGTAAGGACATACCTCAGCACAGACAAGACAGACCTTCCCCTGGCTCCAGGCGATGCACCTGCTCCGGTCGATAATCGCTGTGCCCAATTTAGTAGACTGTTTCTCCTCTAAGGAGAGGTGGCGGATAGCCCCGGTTGGACAGATGGCTCCACAGAGATTACACTCTTTCTCACAGCCGCCCCGGCGGGGAACCAGCCGAGGGGTGCCGAAACCCTCAAGACCAGCTTCCCAGAAGACAGGCTGAAGTCCACCAGTGGGGCAGGCCTTCAGACACTGCCCACATCTGACACACCGATCCAGAAACTCCCCCTCCGGCAGACTGCCAGGGGGCCGCAGTGGCTTGGCCCCTCGGGTAGCAAATACCTTCACCCTGGCAAGAAGAGCCAGGACAACTCCCACTCCCGCAGCCGCAGAGAATAGGAGAAGCCTCCGAGAAGAACTGTAACTAACTGGCTGGGGACCAAGGGGTAATCTCACCCTGACCTCAATCGCCCCCTGGGGACAGACCGCAGAGCAGATGCCACACTGTATGCACTCTTCGGGGAGCAGACGAAAATCCTCCTCTATCGCTCTTGTAGGACATTTTGGCAGACAGAGAGAACAGCCGTCGCACTTTTTCCGATTTACCACCCACTTGAATAAGGCCACTCGGGAAACAAATCCCAACAGCGCCCCTAAGGGACACAGATTCCGGCACCAGAATCGCCGCTCTACTCTGCCCAAGACAATAATGAGCAGAATAATCCCCAAGGTAATAATAGAGGACTTACATTCAAACACAGGCTGTGAATAGGATCCATACCAATCGAATCCTATCTTGATGAACAGGGGGGCCGTGAGGGAGGATAACGCATTAACCACAAAAATGCCCAACGGATAGAGGATCAAGGTCAGGGTTCTGCTTAGAAGAGAGATAGGATCGAAAAACAGAAACAGGGTGAGCCCGAACAGCGAAGAGGCAAGTATCAATGTGAGGAAATAGTATTTCAGTTGCCGGTAGTTTCTTTTTGAGAGCTGTTCTCTGGGGTGGAGAACCTTGTCGGAAAGATCAAGGGCTGTCCCCAAGGGGCAGATCCACCCGCAGAAGAACCTGCCTCCGATCAGGGTCGCCAACAGCAGCCCTGCCGCCCAGAGCATTGTCCGGCTGACAGACCTGGTTGCCAGGAGAACTCCTAAGTTAAGCAGAGGATCTATCCGGAAGAAAAAGTCGGAGGGAATAGCCAGGGAAAGAAAAGGAATTGACCAAATCCACAAGAAGAGAAAGAGCAGAAATGCTCCGATCTGTACGATTCGTCTGATTCGACTTAAGTTCATAGCTTAGCGCGACGGAGCCGCAATTAAACTCCAAAAATCCAACACTGAATAACACTGAAAATAACCGAAGGAACATTATTCAGTGTATTTCGGTGTGTTTCAGTGTTCGATTAAATCATTTCTTTGAAAAAATACAAAGACTGGTGGGTCAACAGCAGATGCCTTATCTGTCGGGGGGCAAGCCCTTTGTTGTACCAGGGGGCTAAGGTCACCACACAGGCCTCCGCAGCCACTGGGTCGGTACCAACAACAATGGTGTTCAGTTCATCACTCCCTCAGCTCAACAACGGTCACTCCCTCTCCCCCCTCATTCCAGCTCCCCAATCGCTGGGCCTGCACTCGGGGATGTTGCCCCAGAAAAGCTCCGACCTTGGTCCTAAGTGCTCCGGTGCCTTTCCCGTGGATCACAGTCACCCTCTGCCAGCCAGCTAAGTAGGCGCTGTCAAGATATTTGTCCACAGCCGCTGACGCCTCCTCAAAGACCATCCCCCGCAGATCAATCCGATCTGAAACTTCGGCTGCGAAAGGCAACCCGGCCGAGGCCTTTGGAAGAGATGCCCTCTGCTCTTCTCTGGTTTCTCTCAGTTGGTCAACGGGAACTGTGAGCTTGGTGTTGCCCACCTGAACCTGAACTCTGCCCGAGAGATCGGTTCCTTTAAGCACCTCACCTTCGCAACGGAATAGCTCAATCCACACCCTATCTCCTGCCGTCACCTGGATCGGCCTTTTGGTTTCTGGCTCTGTCTGCTGTTGTAGTTGGGTCTCAATCTGTTTTGCTGATTTTCTCACTTGTTCCCTGGATTGCTTAATCACCTGGGCAGAAGCCCTTTGGTTTCTTATCTCAGCCACCGTCTGCTCTACCATTGCATTGGCTTGCTGAACGATCTCTTTTGCCTGTCCCAATGCCTCCTTCTTTAAATGTTTGGTCTCCTGCTTCACCTTCTTCAGCTTTTCCTCGTAGGCAGAGACAAGCTCCTGTAGGTCGAGTCTTGTGCTCTGCAATTGCTGGTTTTCCTGACTATAGGCCTCGACTTTTTTCTCCAGGTCACCAATTAAACCCTCCATCCGACGGGAGTCTTCACCCATATAGGATGCGGCATCGACTATGACCTCTTCCGACAGCCCCAGCTTTCGGGCGATCTCGAAGGCGTAACTGGAACCCGGCAAGCCCAGTTGGAATCGGAAGGTGGGCATTAAGGTGGCAGAGTCAAATTGCATCGAGCCATTTTCCGCTTTATCCTCTTGGTAGGCAAAAAGTTTTAGCGCCCCGTGGTGAGTGGTCGCAATCGTTCGCACCCCTCTCGAAGTAAGAGTTCGGAGAATAGCGATAGCCAATGCCACTCCCTCTTCAGGGTTGGTGCCTGAACCTATCTCGTCCAAAAGTACCAGGGTCCCGTGGTCGGCTTGGGAGCAAACCCTCGCCCACTGACGAACATGTGAGGAAAAGGTAGAGAGGTCCTGCTCTAAGGACTGCTCGTCTCCGATATCGGCGAAAATGCTATGAAACACCCCTATCTCAGAACCCGGCTCGGCCGGGATATGAAGACCAGACTGGACCATTAAGCTCAAAAGTCCTACCGTCTTCAATGCCACCGTTTTCCCCCCGGCATTGGGGCCGGTAACCACCAAAGTAAAGAAACCTTCTCCTAATCTCAGATTCAAAGCCACAACCTTTGCGTTGTCCAGCAATTGAATCAAAAGCGGATGCCTCCCTTTCCGGATAATTATCCTGCCTTCGTCATTCAGCAAAGGCTCCGTTGAATCGGTGGCCAGGGCATAGGAAGCCTTGGCGTAGATTGCATCCAACCGTCCCAGGACGACGAGGTTTTCCGCCAGCTCGTCTCTAACCTGGGCAACCTGGCGGGTCAATTCCCTCAGAAGCCGCTCAATCTCTCTTTGTTGAATTACCTCCAGTTGTTGGATACGGTTGCTTATCTCTAAAGTAACCACCGGCTCTACGAAGAGGGTCGCCCCGCTGGCAGACTGATCGTGAATTATCCCTCTTAACCTCCCCTGCTGCCCGCCTCGGACAGGTATCACATAACGGTTATTTCTCAGGGTGATGATTCTCTCCTGGAGAACATTATCTGGGAGCCGTTTCAGGATCTCTTCCAACTTTCTGTGGAGCAGGGATGTTGAGCGTTCAATCTCCTTTCTGATCTTAGTGAGCTGGGGACTGGCAGAGCTTTTCACCTGTCCCTGGGGATCGACCGTTCGCTCAATCTCCTTTTCCAGCTCTGGACAGGAAGTGAGCCTTTTAGCTATGGAAAATAAGAGAGGGTATTTCTCCTTACGCTTTTCAGAGAAATACCCTCGTATTAGTCGAGAGGCCCTCAGGGTCTCCCTTAACTGAAGAAAATCCTCAGGGAGAAGAATCGCCCCCTCTGTTTTACACCTTTCTAAGTATGGACGGATGTCTTTGATCCCGGAGAAAGGAACCGGGTCGTCAAAGGAGAGCAGACCGGTAAACTCGGAAATCTCCTTAAGTTTTTTACGAATAGCTTCTAAGTTGTCAGATGGAGCTATTTCTTCTATCCGTTCCACTCCCAAAGTGGAGACGGCATGGGAAGTGATTAACTTCTTGACCTTGTTGAACTCAAGGACGCTGAGAGTATGTTCATCAATCATCTGGTCTGTTTCTTCATCTCCCTCTGGATCAGGCTATCTATCCTCACCTGTTCTCTGGCTCGGTCTAATGGACTTTCCGGCAATCTCTTGCTCACCTCATCCTTGATCTCTGGGAACTCTTCCTTGAGCCTACCAAAGATGTAAGGGGCAATGTCCCGGGTTGGTCCGGCAAGTGCAGATTCTTCCATTTGGCAAGAAATGCCTTCCGGCAAAGGAAGAATGGCGAGAAAAAGCAGTAAGAGACTGGCTATAACCCCACCTGCCAAAAGTCCCAACGCCATTCCCCCAAGGGTATCCAGGATCCCCAGAGGGGTGAGATGAACCAGTCGCTGCACCATTGAGCCGATTATGTGAAACAGGGCCAATAGAACGAGAAAAATCATCAAAAATCCTATTACTGCCGCTACAGGAGAAGGAAGAGAAAAGAACCTGAGAATCAATTCTTTCGCCCAGTTCAGGTAACTGGCTGCCAGAAACACAGACAAAAAGAATCCCACCACTCCGATCAGGCTTCGTATAAGCCCTCGGCGCCAGCCTTTGATAACAAAAAAGATGAGGATTATCAGAATTACTGCGTCCACCCAGTTCATTGCTTCTCCTCCCCTGGCTGTCTCCCGTCTTTTGATCTGGCGGCAGGCAGCTAAACAGTTGGAAAAAAATTCGCTAAGCAACGAGTGCTCCTTAATCTCTCCTACCGAAGAGAGATTAAGATCAAATCACTCCATTTTTTCTACGCTTATTCTTCTTTCCTCTCTCACTGGGTTTCTCAACATATTGACGTTTCTTCAGTTCAGACATTAAGCTCTCTCTTTCGCAGACCTTGCTGCATCTTTTGAGGGCCATTTCAAAAGGCTCTCTCTCCTGCACAACAATGCCTGGCATACTGCCACTTCACCTCCTTTCTATCTAATAATTGGTGATTGGGGAAACGGAGGGAAACTCTCTCAATTTCTCAGTAATCCTCTCCCTTATTTGCTCAAGTCGCTGTTTAGTATTGGCTTCGAAGCGCAAGACCAGGATCGGCTGGGTATTGGAGGCCCTGATCAACCCCCATCCATCGCCGAATAATATGCGCACGCCGTCCAGATCAATAGTGTCGTATTTGCTCTGAAAGTATTTTTTGACCTCTTCCACCACCTTAAACTTCTCCTCGTCAGGACAGGGAACCCTTATCTCCGGAGTCGCATAGTAAAGAGGAACATCCTCCAATAGCTGCGAGAGGGCCTTATCACTCTGGGAAAGTATCTCTAACAGGCGACAGGATGCGTAGATAGCATCATCATAGCCGTAATATCTGTCCGCGAAGAACATATGTCCACTCATCTCGCCTGCCAGAAGAGCCCCCTCTTGCCGCAGTTTTCCCTTTATTAAGGAATGGCCTGTCTTCCACATAATCGGCACTCCTCCGTGCTTTTTGATATCCTCCAGTAAGGCCTGGGAGCATTTCACATCAAATATTATCTTACCCCCCCTTTTTTGTCTTAATATCTGACGGGAAAAGAGGATTAACAGCCTGTCACCCCAGATTATTCGTCCTTTATCATCTACCACACCTATCCGGTCACCATCACCGTCGTAGGCCACTCCTAACTCGGCCTTCTCTACCTTAACAGCCCTGATCAAATCCTCTAAATACTCAGGAACAGTCGGATCAGGGAAATGGTTGGGAAAATTACCGTCTAAGTTACAATACAATCTCCTGACTTTGCAACCCATAGCTTCGATTAAACCGGGGGCTACGGCCCCGGCAGTGCCGTTACCGGCATCTAATACTACCTTCACTTCTCTCTCAATATCTATCCCGTTCTTTAAATGACTGCAATAAGGATCTATGGTCTTTGCCCGATCGAGTTTTCCCTTGCCTTTGGCAAATCTGCCTATTTCGATTATCCTTCTTAGCTCCTGGATTTTCTGGCCATATATGGAAGCATAATCTTCGCAGATTTTGAACCCGTTGAAATCTGGAGGATTATGACTGCCAGTGATCATTATTCCCCCATCTTTCTGCAGATAGATAATAGAGTAGTAGAAGACAGGTGTTGGCAGAAGGCCCACATCTACGACATTGCACCCGGTGGAGAGCAATCCAGCTATTGCCGCATTAGCAAAGCGCTCGGAGCTGAGGCGATTATCTCTGCCAACTACAAGGTCCCCTTTGCCAGCAGCTTGGATGTAAGTCCCAAAGGCCTGTCCTATCTGTCTGGCAACCTCATCGGTGAGATCCTTGTCCACCAGGCCCCGAATATCATATTCTCTGAAGATTTGAGGATTCATTCTGGTCCCCGTTTAAGATGATGTTTTTAGGTCCAATCCGGAAAACCGCAGATTACACTAATTTCACTAATGAGAATAATGCGTGCTCATACGTGAAATTCGTGGTTATTTCCGGACCTGGGTTAGTCCTAATCTCGAAGCAAGCTCTCCAAAAAGATGTTATTCAATCCAAGTATGCAGAAGGGATCTATCTGTTTCTTGACCCTTACCATCTCAGCGGTTCCTTCTCTTCCGTACATCATCTCCAAATATTTATGTTTCAGCTTTCCAATACCGTGTTCAGCCGAGACAGTCCCTCCAGCTTGAACTGCTTTACCAACTATCTGCTCATAAGTTTCCATCACCCACTGTTTTTCGCTCTCGTCTTGAGGAAAGAAATTGAAATGCAGATGGTTTTCTCCAATATGGCCAAACAGAACATTATCCGTCCTGGCAGTTGACTTCACTTCTCCATAGAGTCGGAAAAACTCAGCGAAGTGGGTCTCAGGCACAGCAATGTCTAAGGCTATTTTCTGGGAGTTGATCTCTCTGAAATATTCGTTGATATTCTCTGGGAGTTTGTGTCGGAAATCAATAAGGCTCTGATAGCTTTTTCTGTCTACACTAACCCAAGTATCTACTGCATCATACTTTTCTACCAGGTCAATCCATAGATTGACAACTTCTTCCTTCTCTTCGTCTTCTATGTACATTGCAGATGCACAATCGGGGATACGGGGGAAATCTCTGTTTAAGAATTTCAGACTCTCCTGATCGAAATATTCCAAAGAGAATGGGTGAATCCCGGAGTTCTGTTTAACTTCCTGAAGAAAATCCAATACCCGGGTCTGTGTGGGGAGAAAAATAACCATTATAAACCGAGGAGGCAAAGCAGGGATAAGTCTGACCTCTATCTCGGTTATAACCCCCAGAGTGCCTTCTGAACCAATGAACAGATCAATTAGGTCCATCCCGGGTTGAGAAAAATAGCCGGCTGTATTCTTAATAGAAGGGCTTTTGTAGGAAGGTATTTTCAACACGTTATCGCCTATCTTAATGTATCTCTCCTTGCTGGCAAGGTGTTTTCCTCTTTCGATGTCCAGTAACTCTCCGGTGGAAAGCACTACTTTTATCCTCTGGACATAAGCCCTGGTGGCTCCAAACCGGTAACTGTATTCCCCCGAAGCGTTGGTGGCGATATTGCCACCAATAAAGGCAGTCCTCTCCGTGGGAAAGGGAGGATAGAAAAGTTCTTCTTTTTCTAAGATTGTCAGTAAATCATCAATCACTACTCCAGATTGCAGGATTGCTGTTTTCTTCTCCTTGTCTATCGACAAAATATTGTTCAATCTCTCCACGGACAAGATTGCCCCCCTGGGGGGGATTCTGGCCCCCACCGTTCCAGTACCTCCGGCTGAAATAGTCAAGGGAATCTTATTGTTAGCACATTCCCTTACTGCCTCTTTTATCTCATCCTCAGTCTCCGGAATATAGACAATATCGGCTTTTCCGGAAGTCAGATTAGAGCTATCCTCTAAGTAATTGACTATCTGGTCTTTTTCTTTTTTTGTGATCATCGCTCTATTAATCTTCCCCTCCCAGAAGGGATTTCCTCTATTTTTTTGGCGGGGTGATATCCTCCATTTTGGCCAGTCGATCCAAAAGCTCCTTTTCTTCTTTGTTAAGTCTTGTAGGAACCCACACATTGACTCGCACCAGTTGATCACCTTTCCCGTGACCATCGGTCCTAAGCAATCCCTTGTTCCGAAGCCGAAACACCTTGCCTGATTGAGTACCAGGGGGAATTCTCATCAGGACCTTTCCGTAAAGGGTGGAGACTCTCACCTCACCCCCCAAGGTTGCCTGAGGAAAACTTATGGAAAGCTCGTAGATAACATCATCACCGTGTCTGGTAAAGTACGAGTGGGGCAGCTCTTCTATGAAAATGAGCAGGTTACCAGGAGGGCCAGCACGGGGACCAACATCGCCCTGGCCACGCAAGGGGATATAGTTGCCATTTCCCACACCTGAGGGGACTTTTACCGAAATGGTGGCTGCGCTTCGCACCCTTCCTTCACCAGCACAACTGGGGCAGGGCTCGGTGACTACCCTGCCTTCTCCACCACACCGGGGGCAGGCGGTAACGTTAACAAATTGCCCGAAGAAAGACCTCGAGCTCTGTCTCACCTGGCCAGTACCGTGGCAAAGAATACAAGTTTGGGTAGCACCG
>JAUWEO010000227.1 GCA_030608245.1 Candidatus Latescibacterota bacterium | reverse complement strand
GCTGGTCTGAGAAATTAGGTCGAAATCGAGCACCAGCATCCAAGCCTTTCAATTCTTTGAGGCTCATATCGGCCACTATGCCTCTGCTGCCGGTAGTGCGGTCTACTATACCGTTGTGAATTACCACTAAGTGGTCATCTCTGGTTCGGTGCAGATCAAGCTCTACTGCATCTACGCCAATCTCCAGCGCCCTGCTAAATGCCGCCAGTGTGTTCTCTGGCGCCCGTCCCGAGGCCCCTCGGTGAGCGATATTGAGGATTCTGCCTTCCTTCTGCCATCTATCTACTAGGCTCATCTCTTCTCTCTCCTCAGGCCATTTCACATCTTCAGCACTGCCGCTGCCAGGGTCCTGGTTCCATAGCCAGTAGCCCCCTTCACCAGATAGCCCTTCTGCTTATCCGTGAGCTCTTTGCCCGCCATGTCAACATGGGTCCACGGGGTCTTGTCCACAAACTGTTTCAGAAACATCCCCCCGATTATGGTCGAGGCCCCTCTGCCACCGCTGTTCTTAACATCAGCGATATCACTCTTTATCTGGTCAAAATATTCCTCAAACAGGGGCAGTTGCCACATCCTCTCCCCTGTCTCCTTGGAGATGTCGAGCAGCAGGTCTACCAATTTCTGGTCTGACCCTAACAGGGCAGCGGTAAGATTACCCAGGGCAATGGTACAGCCTCCGGTGAGGGTAGCTATGTCGATGATCTTGCCCGCACCCAGCCTTTGGGCATAGGTCAGGGCATCAGCTAAAACCAGCCTGCCTTCGGCATCGGTGGAGATTATCTCGATACTCTTTCCTCCCAAGCTTTTTATTACATCTCCAGGTTTGAGGGCATGGCCACTGGGCATATTCTCGGTGGCTGGGATTATCCCCACCACATTCACCTGGGGCTTAAGCTGGGCCAAAATCTGCATTGCTCCGATCACTGCCGCCCCACCTGCCATATCGCCCTTCATCTCCTCCATCCCCTTGGAGGGTTTGATAGAGACTCCTCCGCTGTCGAAGGTGATACCCTTGCCGATCAGGGCCACTGTGGCCGCTTGCGGGTCCGTCTCATAACGCATCACAATGAGGCGACAGGGTTCCTCACTGCCTTTGGCCACTGCTAAGAAGGCTCCCGCACCCGTTTTCCGCAGCTCTTCTTCGGCCAAGACCTCAATCCCCAGGGAGAATCTCTCCGTTACCTCTTTGGCCTTTTCCGTCAGCACCCGGGGAGTCATCTGATTGCTGGGCTCGTTAACTAAGTCCCGGACCATATTCTGGGCTTGGGCGAAAACCTCGCCTTTCTCTACCCCTCTCTCCACCTCGGGGATTTTCTTTTCGTCAAACTCGACTACCAGGAGTTCTTCTATCTCTTTTTTCTCTTTCTTTTCCAGATACTTGTCGAACTTATAGAGTCCTAATATCGCCCCTTCTGTTAGCGCCTGGGATGCACCTCTGGGGGCAAAGCCTGCAATCCCAGCCCCGTGGACGATGGTGCTCGCCGATTTCGCCCCCAGTACCCTTGCTTCCCTCAGGCTGGTGGCACTTATCTGCCTTATCCTGTCAGCCGTGAACTCTCCCGATTTTCCTAAACCTGCAACTATTACTCTCTTGGCTGGGATTTTACCCAGAGAGTGAATCACCGCTGTCTGGTTCAGTTCGCCTTTGAATTCCCCTTCCTGAATCAGGATTGATATGGCCCCGCCAAGAGCTTCGTCCACAGCGCCAGTGGCACCACCGGGGTGCTTGACCCCTTCAAAGAGATTAACAATAAGGGCATCGCTTTCTATCTGGACAATATCGCCTGGTGTTACCTTTATCTTCATCTGGTCCTCCTTACCTGAGTTTCAAAAAGTTCAAAGATTGCCTAAATTTCAAAATTTCGGCAATTTTTGAACTCAAGGCAATTCTGGGCAATTTCTAATATTTCACTTTCACTGGTTGGCCAGTTCGGGCGGATTCCCAGGCGGCCTGGGTGAGCTGGGCTACTCGAAGGCCGCAGATAGCCGGGGCCTGAACCTCATCTTTGCCCAAAATGGCGTCGATAAAATTCTGATCGGGGTTGGACCGGTAGGGAAGTCCCGTAGGCTGGAAGGGCTCAGGGACACCGGCGCAGATATAGGTGAGATCCCCATTGTAATAGTGAACCGCCGCCTTCGAGCCCCATATCTCTATATCCTCTCGGAAGCTGGGAGAGTTGCCTAGCACAGAGATATTGCCAATCGCCCCATTGGTGAATTTTACACTCAAGGCAGAATTGATATCCACCTCGGTATCAAAGTTGTCAATGTAGGCAGTTACCCCATCAGGTTCCAGTTCGGTCATCCACAGGAGGATGTCCAAAAGATGGCTCCCGGAGTCGTTCAATTGACCTCCTCCGGAGAGGGCTAACTGCTGACGCCAAGCTCCTCTCTGTGCTCTATACCAGTCCTGACAGAGAAAAGCAGAGATAAACTGCACTTCGCCCAGTTCCCCGGTCCTGATCTGGTTCCGCACATAGCGGAAGGTAGGCTCAAAATGGCGCTGATAGGAAATAAGGAAGACATTCTCGCTTTTTTCCACCTCTTCCACGACCTGTTGGGCATGCTCAGTGGTGCAAACCATTGGCTTCTCCACCAGCACATGCAGCCCTTTTCGCAGCGAATCCATCGCCTGTTGGAAATGAAGGGTGTGGGGGGTGGAAATCTCCACTGCATCCAGTTCTACCCCTTCCAGCATCTGTCGGTAATCTGAGAAAGAGGGCAGCTCCTTGAGCTGGGGATAATCCTCCCAGGCTTTTTTCAGGCTATCCTGACTCACATCCGCCAGGGCAACTATCTCTGCCTCTGGCATGGTGAGCATTCTTCCTATATGCCCTCGAGCGTTGCCACCACACCCGATAAACCCTACTCTTATCTTTTCCATATCTTATGTTTCTCCTCTCTTTTTTTACACTTTTCCTGGAAAATCAATCTTTAGCACT
>JAUWEO010000030.1 GCA_030608245.1 Candidatus Latescibacterota bacterium | reverse complement strand
AAACAGAGTGGGAAAGTGGCCGTCCATGCGGCAGACCATTGTCTCTGTGATGGGACATCCGGTAAAGCTTTCGCTGTGGGTGAAAAATCCTTCCGGGAGGTACCAGTTGTCCGGCCGTTCGCTTATGACCCAAAGGGTATTTTTCGCTAAGCTGTAGAGCCCATTCACTAAGGCGTTCTTCAACCACGCCGGCAGGTCTTGGGCAAAGATGACCTCCTGCCAAGCGAGTGTTCTGCTCTGAAGTCCTTCCCATCTTTCTGCCACCAGCTTGGCCACATAATCTGGGCTATCGAAATGTCGCTTATAGGCATGTGTGTGCGGTTCCCCGCTGCTATCGCGGAAGTAGGGGTAATACCAGGCCAGGGCGAAACGAAGGCGCTGGGATTCACCGGGTTCGATTTCATAGCTGGCTGCTACGGTGGCTCCGGGAGTATCGGCTGCTGTAGGAATTTTACCTGCAGTTATCCCCATCCAGACTTCTGGATCTGAACCGAGGTAGCCGCCGGTTAGAATTTCCCCTGGAGCTGAGGTTACCAGAGCATAGCCGCTGCCTTGCTTCTGTCGTACAGCTATTCCTGGCCAGGGATCGCTTACAATCTCACGGCTGAATGAATTCTTCCCAGGTTCGGCCTTGGGACCCGGAAAGCTGAAGGCCAGCCAGCCCGATAGCTTCCGGGAACCGATATTGGTAAGCTGAATTTCGAATAAGGCCGCTGGTGTATTAGACATCTCCGCATCGCCGAGGATGAAAGGCGTAAACGCCCGCAGGCCTATTTGAATCGGTAAATCCAGTTGATACTGGACATCGGCTACAGGGAAGTGACCCCAATAGAGGATGCGCTCGCTGCCTCTGAGACCTTCTGGAGCATCCAGACACAGTAGCCGCAATTCCTCGCCTGCAGAGACTGCCAGGAAGGCCACATCCAGAGCCTGCGGCGGACAGATGTCGTTGAACATCGAACACCGGCCCAGCTTGCCATCCGTACGCAACTCTAAATATCCGGTTCCCAGACCGCCTAAGGGCACACCACTGTCGGTAGTTCCGCCCTGGTATACGATACCTGTCACCCGCCGCTTGAAGCCAGCGGCAGAAAAAGACAAAACAGTCCCAGTTTGACCTTTAAACTCAAATGGCCAAGAGCGGAGCTGTTTGGGGATTGGTGAATTTTCTGTGTGCATAACCCAGCCTCCTCTTCGTTTAGTCTTTCCAGCCCTCGCCCACCCGTCCTCGGGTGGGCAACAGACGGCCCGGGGACGGGCCTTACAGCTTCTGTTGCGGAGTACCAAGACTCTTTTTCGTTCAGTCTCTCCTCTCCTCGATATGATGTTTAATCATCTTCCCGTTCACTAGATAGATCACATCTTCGCAGATGTTAGTAGCAAGATCCGCTATCCTCTCCAGATGCCGTCCAACCAAGATCAGATCAACAGCTCGGGAGATAGTTTTGGGATTCTGCATCATATAGGTTAAAAGTTCCCTGAATATCTGATCATTAAGGTCGTCAATCTCGTCATCTCGTTCACATACATCTCTGGCTAACTTAGTATCTCTATTCACGAAAGCATCGAGGCTGTCTTTTATCATCCTCTGGGCCAAGGTGGCCATGCGGGGGATATCTATTAGGGGTTTAAGGAGCGGTTGTTTTAGCAAATCTAAAGTCCTTTCAGCAATGTTGACTGCCTGGTCACCAATCCTCTCTAAATCGTTGTTGATTTTCAGTGCAGAGGCAATAAACCGCAAGTCGATTGCCAGAGGCTGCTGAAGTGCCAAAAGCTTCAAACACAATTCCTCTATTTCGATTTCGAGAAAGTTTATGGTGTCGTCCGCCCGGATAACTTGTTCTGCCAGTTTTCCGTCCCGTTTTACCAACGCTCTTACTGCCCGGCTAATAGCCTCTTCTACCAACCTCACCATTTCAAGCAATTTTTCGTTGAGGTGTTTTAGCTCTTCATCAAAGTATCTTTTAGGCATAGCTGTCCTCCATTACCCAAATCTTCCTGTTATATAATCCTCGGTTATCTTCTTTTTCGGTTTAGTGAAGATCGTCTCTGTTGCACCAAACTCTGTCAGCTCCCCCAGCATGAAGAACGCAGTATAATCGGAGATGCGGGCAGCTTGCTGCATATTGTGAGTCACAATGACAATGGTGTAGTTATTTTTTAACTCATGAATGAGGTCTTCGATTTTGGCAGTTGAAGTTGGATCGAGGGCCGAGGCCGGTTCATCCATTAACAGGACTTCTGGTTCAACTGCTAAGGCTCGAGCAATACACAACCTCTGCTGCTGTCCACCGGATAAATCCAGAGCACTGGCTTTGAGCCGATCCTTGACCTCATCCCAGAGAGCAGCTTTTCTCAAACTCCTTTCGACGATTTCCTCCAATTTGCTCTTATTGTTAATGCCGTTTAAACGCGGGCCATAGGCCGCATTCTCAAATACAGATTTGGGAAAGGGATTGGATTTCTGAAACACCATTCCAATCTTTCTTCTCAGCTCTACCACGTCAATGTTTTTTTGATAAATCTCCTGACCATCGAAAAGCACCTTTCCTTCTACTCTTGTTCTGGGAACTAAATCGTTCATTCGATTGAGGGTGCGTAGAAAGGTAGTCTTGCCACAGCCTGAAGGTCCGATAAGAGCGGTTACCAGATTCTCTTCAATCTCTATATTAACGTTCTTGAGGGCAGGAACTTCGCTGTAATAGAAGTTGAGCCCTCGGGTCTCTATTTTGGTTCTCCCGTCCATTTCTCCTTTACCATTTCTTCTTTTTTCTAAACTGATTTCGGATTATAATTCCCACCGAATCTATACTCAGCACCAGGAATAACAGCACCAAGGCTGTTCCGTAGGCGATAGGCATCTGGCTTTCGGGATGGGTGCCTTCGGTCATTAAAGCATAGATGTGGTAAGGTAGAGCTTGAACCTCATCAAAAAAGGACCTTGGAAGTCGAATTATGTAGAAAGTGGCAGCAGTAAACAGAATAGGCGCGGTTTCTCCTGCCGCTCGACCGATACCCAAAATTGAACCCGTCAGGATTCCGGAGATGGCGTTAGGCAAAACGATCTTGCGGATGGTCTGCCACTTGGTGGCCCCCAGAGCCAGAGATGCTTCGCGGAAAGATTGTGGCACTACCAGCAAGGCCTCTTCTGAAGCTCGAATGATAGTGGGAAGAATTACAATTCCCAGTGTAAGCGCCCCTGAGAGGATAGACACCCCAAAACCGAAGAACTTGACGAACACGGCCAGACCAAATAGTCCAAACACCACTGAAGGCACACCAGCCAGGTTATTTATTCCTATTCTGATCAGTTTTACTAACCTTCCCTGTCGGGCGTATTCGGTTAAATATATTGCCGCAAAGACACCCAAAGGGAGTGCGAAGAGAATTGCCCCTATAGTTAGATAGAAGGTTCCAATAATTGCTGGCAAGATGCCGCCGCTGGTCATTCCCTCTTTGGGCATTTGGGTGAGGAATTCCCAGGACAAAACTTTCACCCCTCTCACCCCTATGAAGAATAGAATAAGCAATAGCCCGGATAGAATTATTACAATCGAGAATCGTAGTAATGAGAAATAGATAGCTTGCTTAATCTGCTTGGATTTCATACAGTTACTGTCCCATTTTTCGGCGAAAGGTGGCGGCCAAATGATCGGCTAAGAGATTGAAGCCCAAGGTAATGATGAACAGCACAATGGCGATACCAAACAGGGCATGGTAGTGGTCGCTGCCCACTGGTGCTTCACCCATCTCGGCGGCGATGGTAGCGGTCATAGGACGCACCGGTCGCAGGAAGGAACGCGGGACGACCGCGGCCCCTCCGGCTACCATTAGCACGGTCATGGTCTCGCCAATGGCCCGGCCTATGCCAAGGATGATTGCTGTGGTTATACCAGAAATGGCGCTTGGCACGGTTACCTTACTGATAGTCTCCCACTTTGTGGCTCCCAGCGCATAGGAGGCCTCTTTGTAGCTGAAGGGTACCGCCGAGATGGCATCCTCGGAAATGCTCACCACTGTGGGCAAAGCCATAAACCCCAAAATAATCGAGGCAGTGAGACAGGTCAGGCCAGTGGGCAGGTTAAACACATCCTGCAGCCAGGGGGCCAGGATGACCATACCGAAAAACCCATACACCACCGAAGGAATTCCAGCCAGCAATTCCACCACAGGTTTAGCAATCTCCTTTACCCTGGGGTGGGCCACTTCAGAGATATAGGTGGCAGCCGATACGCCTAAAGGAATGGCAATCATCAGAGCACCAAAGGTCACCCAGAGAGAGCCCAGAATAAGGGCCAATATGCCGAAATCAGGCGGGTCGTAAGTGGGATACCAACTCTTTCCCAGGATAAAATCTTTGACCCGTACGATCTTGAAAATAGGCAATCCTTCCTTAAACAGAACAATTACGATTCCCAGCAGGAAGAAAATCGAGGCCAAAGCGAAAAAGAGAAAGATATGCTTAATCAAGAGTTCTTTGCAACGCTGGTGCATAGAGTTATTGTCCTTTTACGCTATTTCTCCGTATTCCCTTTTATCAGCTATAGCAATAGTAGCCGAGCTTTCCAAAGCTCGCCCTAAGGGGACGTTCCGAAGTTTGGAAACTTCGGCTACGGATTCGCCTTTATCAACCCGGTTAGCAATAGCTTTGCTGAGCTAAGGTTTGTAGCTAAAGGTATATTGTGAACATCACAGACCCTTAATAGGGCCGAGATATCAGGATCATGGGGTTGTGCAGTTAAGGGATCACGAAGAAAGACGACCAGATCCACTTCTCCACTGGCAACAAGTCCTCCTATCTGTAAGTCGCCACCTTCCGGCCCGTGAAGCATCCTTTTAACCTGCAGGGAGGTCTTTTCCATGATCGTTTCACTCGTGGTGCCAGTTGCTATCAGATCGCATTGCGCAAGCCTTTCTTCCTCCTCTTTTGCAAAAACGACCATATCAACTTTTTTAGCGTCATGGGCGATCAATGCCACCACTGGGCTGGCTTTCTTCCTTCTTTTCCCTTTAGTTACTATGGTTCTATGTGAATCAGACACAAGTTCCCTCCCTTAATGAGTCAACAGGCTCAACTGGACAAGGAAAATCCTTCTTTCCAAAATAGGATTTTGTAAGCTCAATCGCAAGTCTTTTTTCACGGAAAATCTATCTAAGGCTGATAGAGAATCGGGGAGCTGGTGGACAGCTCCCCGAAAATTCTCTAAGCGAGGCCTTTCCGCAGGATCAAAGCACAAATCATAAGCCGTTCCATAACCCGCGAACTCCTCTTCGCCCACTTGCAGCTTTGCTAATTTGCTATTCAATCGGCACAAAACCATCTTCTTTGACTATCTTTTGTCCCTTGGGGCCCAGGACAAAATCGATGAAATCTCTTGCCAGACCTTTAGGCTCACCGTTGGTATACATGTACAGGGGCCTGGCCAGAGGGTAGGTGCCGGATTTTGCTGTTTCCACAGTTGCCGTTACCCCGTCGATGGCAATGGGTTTTACTTCCTCACTCAGGTAACCCAGTCCCACGTATCCAATAGCTCCCTTGGTGGTAGCCACAATGCTGGCTACTGCCCGGTTTGAAGCCTGCATCAGGGCATCGGGGCGCACCCTCTGCTTATCGAGAGCTAACTTATTGAACACTTCAAAAGTCCCCGAAGCCACATCCCGGGAAACCACCACTATGACACCTGATGTCCCGCCGACTTCATTCCAGCGGTTGATCGCACCGGTATAAATGGCCTTTAGTTGGCTTTTAGTAAGGCCATTTATCGAATTATCGCGATGGACAATAACCGCGATGGCATCTTTGGCTACCACATGGGCCACCGGGTTGACACCTTTGGCCCTGGCCTTCTTCAGCTCCTTGATCTTCATCGCCCTGGAGGCGTCGGCAATATCAATGGTGCCGTCAATCAGGGCGGCGATGCCTACTCCAGAGCCACCGCCTCTGACTGAAATATTCGCCTCCGGATGCGCTTTCATGAACTCCTCAGCACACCTTTGGGCAATAGGCAGCACGGTAGTCGAACCCTGGATGGTCAACTGGTTTTGTTCCTTTCTGCTCCAGGGCCATTGCCATCCCCAGCTCACAGGCGCCAGAGTGCTCGTAAGAAGAACACTCACCACGGACAAGATCAAGATCTTTTTAAAGCTGGACATTTTGCAATACCTCCTTAATTATGGAAAGTTGAAAGGTTATAGCCCAGGTGTGGCAAACTCCCACCTGAGTTGTGCTAAAAGCTCATCTGTGGGCTTGCTCCCGCTTTTTTCAGGTTGTTTCCTCTCGAAGTTAAGCTGGAGCATAACGCCGGGCTTCCCTTTCTCGCCTTTAACGAAGTGGTAGTTGAGGCCGCCGATCAGCAAGGTGTAGGCATCATCGGCCTTGTCGGTATCCGGGTCCCAGTGGTCGAACCGAAACACAGCGTCCACCTTAGGCGATAGGTTAACTATTGGCATTAGCATAAAGCCGGCGCCTTTTTTGTCGAGGTCCTTCCCGGCGGCTGTGGTCACATAGATCCCCCAGACATCAACAGGGGCGAAGACAAATCTACCGACAGCAGCGAGGTTCTGCTTGTTAGAGGTCTTGTGGAAAGAACCACCTACGGTCACCCCTGGTATTGGTATGAGCCTTAGATTGCCCACTAACGCAGGATTGGTATCAATGTTTTTACCCACCTTTTTGTAGCCCTCGCCGTTGACCAACTCTAAATTCCACTCACCGTAGCCCTGAGGCAGATTCCCCCCGGCGCAGATTCCGAGATCACGGCTGGCAGCTATGCGGTTCTTGTCTGTAAACGACTTCTCTATGGTGACATACTCCCAGTCGTAGATCAGACCGAAGTAGTGTTTCTGCACTCCCATCGTGATCTTGCCTTCAGGGATGACACCCTTGAAATCCACATAAGCATCCTTTATCTTCAGTCCGGCGCCATGAGGGTCTTCACCTTTATCGCTGGAGAACAGATCAAGGGTAACCCTACTGCTGATACTGGGAGCAAAGCAGTGATCCCACCTGAGATAGCCCCTCTTGACTGCGAAACCACTCTCCTGGGTCCTGTTATCCTGCTGTTTGTAGGTATACCTGAACCACGAGTAGGCCTTGATCTGGGTTTGGCCAGGAGCCAGTCCAGCATAAGCGGGGACAGCCAGAGTTACGGCCATTGAAATTAGTACACTGATAACGATTGATTTCTTCATCCATTTCTCCTTTTTGAAAGGTTTGTTTGCTTTTGACCAACCATGGACTACCATATCCTTTATCTGTCCTATCTTTTCATACTCCCCTCCTGATGTTAGAAGTCGAAGTTAATTAAATTTACGCTTCAAGAATACGCTACAATTATAAAGACACCATGAAGAAAATGTTAAGATTGGGTTAAGTTTTGCAGAGAAGTCTACAGAAAAGAGAGAGACCGAAGTTTACTAAACTTACGGCCGAAGGATACAACACAATTGTGAAGGTATTATGAGGGAGGCATTAAGATTGGGTTAAGACTTGCGGGTAATTTCGCAGTTTTGAATCGAACACCGAAGATCACCGAAGGTGTTGAATTTCAGCAAATTGCAAAAGTACGCAAGCAAAAGTTCAGTGAACCCTGTACTATGACTGTCATTCCTTCTGAATGACAACGGAGTTTGCTGAACATTTACGTATGCAATTTGAGTAGAAGGGGGTTTACTCTCTGGTCTTAGGAAGGTGAATGGTAAACTTCGTTCCAGCGCCTACCTTGCTCTCAACAGAGATCTCACCACCATGGGCAAGGACGATATGCTTGACAATGGCCAATCCCAGTCCAGTACCGCCGAGCTGGCGAGAGCGGGCTTTGTCCACCCGATAGAACCGTTCGAAGATGCGAGGTAAATGTTCACTGGGAATCCCTTCACCGTTGTCGCTTACCTCGATTTTGATTCTATCAAGTTCCTGCTTGGCACAGATCTCGATTTGTCCACCGGCAGGGGTGTATTTATGGGCATTATCCAGAAGATTGGATAAGGTACGCTGCATTTTTTCTTCATCGACCCAGGCCTCAAGATCTTCCGGGTTTACAGCGATGTTAAGAACTTGATTCTTGTGGGATAGTCTATCTGCAAAAGAAGCTACAGTATGGGCTATGAGCTCCTTGAGACCGATCTTTCCGAAATTCATCGGGAGTTCTCCGGACTCTATGCTGGAAAGCTCTAACAGATTATCAACGAGGTTGTCTAATCTTTCGGTATGCTGCTGGATGATTTGCAAAAACTTCATCGAATTTTCAGGGTCGCTGATAACGTCCTCCAGCAACGTCTCCACGAACCCTTTTATCGAGGTCAACGGCGTTTTCAACTCATGCGAAACATTGGCCACAAATTCCCTGCGCAGTTTCTCAAGCTGTTTAAGTTTAGTGGTATCGTGAAATACCATCACGACCCCGAAAATATTCCTTCCTTCAGATAGAATAGTCGCTGCCTGAGCATGGAGAACCCGTGCCACAGGAAAGTCAAACGTCATCTCGATATCTTCTTCGTTCCCAGTCATCAAAACTCTTTTCACCAAAGAAACAAGCTCTTCCTTTCTCACCATTTCCCAAAGGAATTTCCCTGTCACCTTTTCTGTTGATAAATCAAGCATCTCCTCGCCTGAGGAATTGATGAGCAGAATCTTTTGGTCTTTATCAACTACTATAACTCCTTCTGCCATACTGGAAAGAATCGCCCTTAGCTCATTTTTTTCTTCGGTTATTGTTTGAATATCGTCCTGTATTTCTTCCGACATCTGATTTAAAGCAAGAGCTAATTGACCGATTTCATCCCTTGATCTCACCTTAAGTACTCTGTATTTACCTTTGATAATATCACGCGCCACAGATATCATTTCCCGCAAGGGTCGAGCGAAGCTCTCGGCCGTAAAAAAACCTATGATCAGAGTGATTAAAAGTGCCAACAGAGCCCCCACAGCGATAGCTCGATAAATGTGGGCTATCTTCGCCTGCATCTCGGTCAATGGCAAGGCAACCCTTACCACTCCAATTGCGTGTCCGGCCTCGTTCGATGGAACAGCCAAATACATCATCTCTTTCTTGAGGGTACCGCTGTAGCGGATACTCTGTCCAGTTTCACCTTTCAGCGCTGCTTGCACCTCGGGGCGATTCCAGTGGTTGTCCATCAGACTGGCATCCTTCTCGGAGTCGGCTAAAACCACGCCATCAGTGTGGATTATCGTAATTCTGGCGTCTACTTTTTCTGCTAAATCCTTGACAGAAGATCGCAATCGGTGGATATCCTCACTCTGGAAATCCTCTCTCAGAATATCCTCCGCCAGTCTTGCATTGAGGGTAAGTCTGTCAGCGATCCCCCTAACAAAATAGGACTTCAAAGAGGTTCCCACATAAACACCCACAATTCCCAGGCAGACAATTACCACAATTATGTAAGTAACAAATAGTTTCCAAATAATCCGTTTCATCTTTCAGCCTCTCAATCTATATCCTACTCCTCTGACAGTTTCAATTAAATCGGCTCCAGTGTCAAGTTTCTTGCGTAGACTCCTAATGTGAACATCTACAGTTCTATCAATCACAAAGGTCTCGTCCTTCCAGACATTGTCCAGTAGTTGATTTCGGGTAAAAACCTTGCCCCGGTGTTGGGCTAAAAACCGCAGTAAATTAAATTCAGTAGAGGTGAGAGAGACAGAGCTACCTTCAACAGTAACCAAATGCTTTCCTGTGTCAATAATCAGATTCTCCACTCTGATGATTTCCTCAGTAACCGCCTTTGTTGTTTTCCGCCTTAATAAAGCTCTCACTCGGGCCGACAACACTCGGGGACTGAAGGGTTTGGTAACATAATCGTCAGCCCCTATTTCCAAACCCACTACAATATCAGCTTCCTCTCCCTTAGCCGTAAGCATAATTATCGGAATACCAGAAGTCTTTTCATTGCTTTTGAGGATTCGACAAACTTCCAGGCCGTCTATCTCAGGCAACATTAGATCCAAAATGATTAAGTCTGGATTTTCTTCCTCAGCAAGCTGCAGGGCAGCCTCCCCCGTTTTCACCCCCACTGTTCTATGCCCCTCTTTTTGCAAATTATATTCCAGTAAAGTGAGGATATCCTCCTCATCATCCACAATCAGAATTTTTTCCTTAGGCATTTTCACCTTTCCCTTGGCCGCTATGGCTTTATGCAGATTAGATCTAAGCTTAGTTGTTTAAGAATTACTAAGGCTCAATTGACAAGGAGAATCTCTTCTTCCCAAAATAGGATTTTGTAAACTCAATTGCAAGTCTTTTTTCACGCAACTCTATCTATGACTGATAGAGAATCGGGGAGCTGGTAGACAGCTCCCCGAAAATTCTTTCCAACCAGAGAAGGTTATTCCTGGAGGATCAAAGCTGCAACGATCACCATCATTTTCCCGACTGACAAAGTTCAGCCTTATCTGGAAAACACAGGTTACAGGGCCGGCTTGCAAGTTCTCTGTTTGAGTCTCTATAATGTTAAAATGTACTTATCGTTACACCTTTTACTTGACAGGCTATCTGAAATTTGGTATATTTTTACTATCATTTGCTGAAGAGAATTTCAATCTTTGCTTTGATAGGTCTCTGTGATTTCCTTCTTTGTGTTCCATTCCAGGGGTGCACTTGCCTGTGGAGGAGGCGGTGAAAATGACCTCTCTAAGTTTTTTTACCTCTGGAGACATTTAGTAAACAGACAGTTAACCAAAAGGAGGCAAGATCAAATGAAAATGGCGATTATCAAGCGCCCAAAGCTATGTCGAGGTCGTGTAGATCAGTTGGCTATTATGGCGTTATTTTTAGTTATGTTGGTTCTTGCTCGATGTGCTAGCGAGTATCGGCCACTTCAGCGACAGGTTGGAAATCTCACCTTCGCAAAAGTCAAAGAGGTAATAGTTGAGGGGCAAACGACCCAGGCTGAGATACTGGAAACATTCGGTTCGCCCAATATCATGACCAAAAGCAAAACTGGCCTGGAAGTGTGGACCTACAGCAGAATGTCCTATGATTCTACCGCAGGTTTCAGGAACACTTGGGGTGGAAGCTCCGCCTTTACGGCCTCAGCCAGCAACACCTTCGATCTCATTGTCAAATTTGATGACCAAGATGTGGTAGTAGACTACAAGATCATAGCAACAAGTTTCTAACAAATCGCTTTGGAGGTATCCAATGACAAGATTCAGGGACGGTGGCATTTTCCTTGTTTTCCTTACGCTTGTTGTTTTCTCGGGCTGCGCCACAACCGGTATGAGTACGATGCAGAAGCGAACAATCGAAACCAGAGAATTGGTCGCTGATTACAAAACGGCATTCCGGGCCACAATGACTGTTCTTCAAGACAACGGGTACATCATTAAGAACGCTCAGATGGATGCTGGTCTTATCACCGCAGAAAAGGATATTGAAGCGGGAGTCGGGGAACAGATTCTGGAATCCATTTTCTTAGGGGGAGATAAAGCGATTAAAGGCCGAGTATACGAGGTATCGCTTACCTTAGAGGAGTGGTCTCATGAAACTACGCGGGTGAGGGTATCACTTCAAAAAGTTGAGTATGATGCTTCCGGGCGAAAGCGGAGAGCAGAGAATGTCAGTGACCCGGCAATTCTAAAGCAGCTATTTGAGCAAATACAGGTTGAGATTGAGAGGCGAAAAGTGATGAAGTAGAGATGAAGCATCGCCAAAAGCAATCCGATCTCGGCAGAATGGGGCGGATTTTTTTCTAGTTCTCGTTTTCCACTTTCTTCTCCAGAAAAGATAGAGAAGTTTTTTTAAGTATCTGACTGTCTTGTATATAGGTATAATCGGTTTCCGAATTTTTCTACCCTTCGCATTATCCACTTGCGTGAAATGGAAAGTTGTATTATATTATTAAACTTT
>JAUWEO010000075.1 GCA_030608245.1 Candidatus Latescibacterota bacterium | reverse complement strand
GGGGTGCTGGTGCCGAAATTGCCTCATCCGTGACTCTTGGCGATTCTGTGTGCTTTTTCTTCGGTTTCATTTCCGGTATCCATCCTTTCAAGAAGCTAATCCCTGTCATAATCCCCGCTTTGGGAGTTGCTCTGTGAAGATATTGCGTTCCCAATGGAGGAATAGAATTCATCTCCTTGTATTGGTTGTTGCTCTGAAAAAAATACCTTGACAAGTCGAATTTCGTTGTACATATTATACAACAAAAATAGGAGGAGTTAAAGATGCAACAAAACATCTTCGGTGAACGTCTAAAAGAACTCCGTCAGAAGAAGGGCTTGTCGCTTCGGGCCTTTTCGCTCAAGTGTGGTAAAGACCCTGGAAATATAAGCCGTGTGGAACGCGGATTGTTACCTCCCCCAAAGTTGCCTCGGGTCTTGGAACAATACGCTGATGCCCTTAATTTAAGGGACAAAAAGGAACGTCGAGAGTTCTTTGACCTGGCAGCTATAGGTGCTGGACGTCTGCCAGGTTACGTAATGAACAACCAGGAACTCATTGGGAAGCTTCCCTTGTTTCTCAGGACCCTCGAAGGGCAACCGCTGGACCAGCCAGAATTAGACACCTTGGTGAAACTCATCCGGGGAGCGTGATGGGAGGTCCCTGGAAGGCTCCCTTTTTGCCCTATGACAAGATAAGGGAATATGCCCTCGATTTTCTTTACAGGTACCATCCTGACTATACCATTCCGATTCCCATCGAGGAGATTATAGAATTCCAATTAGGCATGGATATTATTCCTATCCCTGCTTTACAAAAAGAAATCGGATGCGAAGGATTTCTCACCGGCGACCTCAGATCTATTTATGTCGACCAGTGGGTAATGGAGCACAATGAATATCGCTACAGGTTCACCATAACCCATGAAGTTGGCCACTCGGTACTACATCGAGATCTCTATAGGGAAGTGAGTTTTGGCAGTATTGATAGCTGGAAACAATTCCAACGAGATTTCGACCCGAATCAGTACAGCTGGTTTGAAAAACATGCCTATGATTTTGCCGGACTGGTTTTAGTGCCTCCCGATTTACTGGAAGAAAACTATGCAAAATCCTTAGCCCGGCTTAGGGAAATAGGCTACACCATCAATCCCAATGACCTCTCGCGGGTTTTGCCTTATGTTTCAAGCTACCTTTCAAAGCAATTCAAAGTTTCGGCCTCTGTTATCGAAAAAAGGATTAGCTACGACAATCTAAGTCTATGAGTTTCTCTGTAATTGCCGTCCTTGAAAGCAAATTGCCTTCCACTTTTTCAGTTTTTCCTTCCCTGTTTGGAATGCACCTCCCTCGTTAGACAATGAGGCTGCTGAGCTAAGTTTATTGGCAATTATCCATTAAAAACGGAGTAGGCCCTGCACTTGTAGGAGACTTTCTCTCTTTTGTCCCCTGTCTCTCCCTTTTCCGCTTTCCGCTCATTGTCTATTCATAAGGAATTCCACATTCCTCCAGCAGTCTCTTAAGCGCCTGGGCGGCGGTATGGAAGAGCTCCGGACCGGAGAAGCCCCCGAAGCGCCCTGCTGCCTTCAGATGGGGCTCCAGCACCAGGAACCCATCAAAGTCCCTCTCTTTGAGGGCGATAAGTAGCTCGCGCACCTGACCATCGCCCTGGCCGGCCGGAACAACACTGCCATCGGCAAATAGCGCATCTTTTATATGCATCTCTTCGATGAAATCGGCCACCTTCGGATAGGCGTTGTTGAAGGGTTTCTCGCCCGCCTGGACGAAATTGGCCGGATCGAAGATCGCCCGCAGGTAGGGAGAATCTATTGTGGTGAGGATATCACGACATCTACGACTGGCTTCCCCGTAAATATCCTTCTCGTTCTCGTGCAGCAGTACAATCCCAGCTTCACCGGCCAGCTCCACCTTCCGGGCCATACGTTCCATCACCTGACCCCGATATTTGGCGGGATTAGCACCTTCAGGTATAAAGTAGGAAAACAATCGGATATACTTGGTTCCGAAAATGTGAGCAAGCTCGAGAGCATATTTGAACCGCTCTAAATGGAGAGCGAAATCCTCTTCGATTCCGATTTTGCCGATGGGCGAACCAATAGCCGTGACCCCGATGCCGCAGGCGTCTATTCTCTTTTTGATCTGCTTGGCCTCCTCAACGGTGAGCTCAAGAACTGCCTTGTTGTCCACACCTCGGAGCTCCAGATAGCGAATGTCTTCCTTCTGTATAGCCTTTATCTGCCCATCGAGCATAGGTGAAATCTCATCTGCAAATATTCCTAAACGCATAGTCAAGTTTCCTCCTTCCAAAAGTTCCAATTTTGTGCGGTGTTAACTATTTTTCCCCCAGCGTAACATATTCAGCACAATCCGATAGGTGGGGGAGATTACCTCACAAATCAGGGCGACCACGGCGGGTCGCCCCTACAGATTCTCTCTCCCTCTTTGTCTTCTGAAGTGAGAGGTTGTTCACCCCTGCTCCCTTGCACCTCCGCGATGTTGATCTGTTTTCCCCTTTCTTTTCGGTTCTATCTCCCTATTCATAAGCGTCCTCTCAATGCGTTCCCTTGCCTTGCTCTCTAGAAATTGCGATTTTGTGAGGTAGTCCGCTGCCTCTGCCTTCATAGCCTGTATGGCTGTCTGAACCGAACTGTATCCGGTTATCACTATGACCGGCAGCGTTGATCTCATCTGCTTTAAGGTCTTAAGTAGATCTATGCCGTTCATACCCGGCATCCAGATATCTGTGATCACCAGATCGAAATCCGCTCCCCCTACCAACTGAATGGCCTGTGCCGCACTGGTAGTAGTGGTGACCGTGTAACCCCACGCTCTTAAGATGTCAGCATAGACCTCTACGAAATCTCTCTCATTATCCACTAATAATATCTGTATCCCCCGAGTTCCCTTTTTTTCCGCGGATTTTGCCATCCGAGTTTCTCCTCCGAATATTTTCCTTAAAGGTTAGCACTAAATCAAAACTTGATCCGTTCGTAAAAAGTCCTCAATGCTCCCTATCCCTTGAGGGCTAGGGCGAGGGTGAAAGTCTTGATATTTCAAATAGTTTTTCTCCTCCTCCCCTTTGTCTTCTCCCCGCAGAGGAAGGAAAATTTGACTTCTTATGAAGATATCAACAATGTTAATTCTTATTCAGCCCGTACTTCTTTATCTTGTTGTAGAGAGTTCCCCGACTTATCCGCAGCAGGGCGGCCGATTTGCTCAGGTTCCAGCCGGTTTCCTCCAAGGCCTTAACGATCAATATCCTTTCTGCTTCGGGTAGGGATTTTGAACTTAATCTCAGGGTAAATTCTTCGACCTCACCAGCATCTCTCAACTCCTGGGGCAGATTCGCTGGTCTTATGATATCACTCCCAGATAAGACAACTACCCTTTCCATGTAATTCCTCAACTCCCTCACATTTCCCGGCCAGTGATAGGACAGCATCAGATTGAGGGCATCATCGGATATTCCACCAACTCTCTTGTGAGTCTCCTTGGCGAATATCCTAAGAAAATAGTTTGCCAGAATGGGGATGTCTTCTTTTCTTTCTCTCAGGGGCGGTATATGAATGGGAACGACGTTCAGACGATGGAACAAATCCTCCCGGAATCTCTTCTCTCTGATGGCTTTTTGCAGATCCTGATTGCTCGCTGAGATGAGTCTAACATCAACCTTGATCGTCTCTGTTCCGCCTACTCTTTCAAACTCCATTGCCTGCAAGACCCGGAGCAGCTTTGCCTGGGTGGGGAGGGGGATGTCGCCGATTTGATCCAGAAACAGGCTTCCTTTATCGGCCAACTCAAACCTGCCTTTTCTCTGAGCAAAAGCAGAAGTAAAGGCACCTTTCTCATGGCCAAAAAGCTCGCTTTCCAGAACACCATCAGAAAGAGAGGCACAGCTCACTTTGATAAATGGCCTGTTCTTGCGAGGGCTGGAATAATGGATGACATGTGCCAAAAGCTCCTTCCCGGTGCCACTTTCCCCGGTCAGCAGCACTGATGAGTTCGTCGGAGCAATGGTCTTTATCCTCTCAAATATTGCCTGCATCGCCGACGCCCTTCCCACAATATTATCAAAATGATAGTTTTTGCTCAGCGTCTCCTGGAAATATATATTGTTTTCTAATAGGTTCTTACGTTCCAGTATCCGGTCGACTATCTGGAGGATTTCATCAGGGTTAAAGGGTTTCAAAATGTAATTATAGGCGCCTTTTCTTGTAGCATCAATGGCGTTCTTTATAGTGCCGTAGCCCGTTAACATGACGAACATTGTCCAGGGATACTCTTCTTTTACTCGCTCTAAAAGTTTCATACCATCCATTCCCGGCATCTTCAGATCAGTTATTATCAGATCAAAAGGGGCGTTCCCCCGGAGCTTTTCTAAGGCCTCCGACCCACCTGTTGCAATAGAGACAGCATGTCCCTTGCCTCTCAGGATATCCCCCAGTGTCTCGAGCATATTGACCTCATCGTCAACTAACAAGATCCTCAGTCTGTCACTCATTATCTTCTCGTGGGTGTAGCCAACACCGATGTGAAATCAGTCGCTAATACAGAGCCCTTACGCTCTCGTGGGCAGTCTCAAGGTAACAACCGCACCCTTCCCTCTCTTATTCTCGATGGTTATATCCCCTCCGAATTTTTTGACAGTTGAATAACCAAGGGATAGTCCTAACCCCGTTCCGGACTCTTTAGTGGTAAAGAAAGGGATGAAGACATCGCCCAGCGCCTCTTCTGGGATGCCCACCCCGGTATCTTCGAAGACGATCTCTATAGAATCCTTTTGTTGTTCAGTGGCATCTGCAGGCACCGACTTGGTAGCTACCTTCAAGCTGCCGCCGTCGGGCATCGCCTGGGTTGCGTTGAGGATAATGTTCAGGAAGGCCTGTTTTATCTCGTCAAGGTTCAGAAATATAGCAGGCAATTGCTTTAGATTCAACTCCAAGTTGATATCATTGACTCGAAGCTCTTTCTCCACCAGACTCAGGGTTATTTCCAGCAGTTCATTAATATCAACTTCCGTTAATTCATACTCTGAACTCCTGGAGAATTGTAGCAGATTTTCGATCACTTTTTTGGCTCGCTCCACCTCAGATTCCATGATCTTGAGATGTTTTCGGACCTCCGGTCTTTCAGATTTCAGGATATCTTTAATATAGCATAGGGATAGATTTATGATTCCCAAGGGATTTCTTACCTCGTGGGCGATGCCTGCTGCCAGTTGTCCTAATCCAGCCAATTTTTGAGCCTGTGCAAGAGACCGCTGGGTTTTCGCCAACTCATCGTTTCTCTGCTTCACCTGTTGATCCAGCAAGTGACTGAGCTTTCTGGTCTCAGAGTGGAGTCGGGCGTTTTCTATAGCCACAGCAACCTTCTCGCCCAGCATACGTAGCAATACCCGTTCTCCTTCAGTTAAGCTATCAAACCCCGTGCTCCCTACTATAAGAACTCCCATCACAGTATCCTGTCTTCGGATAGGAATACCAGCAATTGTCCTAATCCCCCTTTTCCTGTCGTCTTGGGGAATCCTCAGTACGCCCTCGAGAGCTGCTCTAACAGCAACGGGTTTCCCTTCTCTGATTACTCTCCAGACGATGCCGTTCTTTCTGGGCTTTGCGGGCTGGTAATGCAAACCCAGTCCTGGTTTTGAACTCACCACAGCTTCCCGGAGGTCCTCTCCCTTAGCATCTAATAACCAGATGATGGCACGTTGACTGTTAGTGATCTCAATAGCGCTGTCTGTGATCAGTTTGAGCATTCTGGTCATATCATGGGTCTTGTCAATGACCTGGCAGATCTCACAGAGCTTTTCCGCTGCCAACACAAGTCTCTTGCAGTCGGTTATGTCGGCCATATTGCCTAATAAGGCTGGTTTCCCATCATATTGAATAACTATTGGCGTAAGTTGTGCCCACCTGAGTTCGTCGTCCTTTCGCATACATTTGAACTCTGGCTTTGGGGGTAGGTCGGAAATATCGCCGGTTAAGACTCCATTCGTTAGCCTCTCTATTTCATATTTGTGATCAGGATGTATGATATCCAGATAGTTCATGCTCATCAATTCCTCAGCGGAGTATCCTGTCAGAGCCTCCATAGCCCTGTTTACAAACTTGAACTTCCCATCCTGAAAGATGCAGATTCCATTGGTAGACTTCTCCACAGCAACCCTGCAGATTTCTGCCACCCCCTGCTGTGTCCAATCGTATGTTCCTGGCAGACAGGATTTCATCCTCGTTGCCGATTTTCCCTCCGATATCTTTCTGTTTGCAGAATAGACAAGGACAGTATACCAACTACCGCTGGGTTTAAGAAGTCTGTATTTCATTAGGCAATCCTTTCCTTCATAGTGCCGACGGGAAAGGATTACCGTCGGCCTCGGCAAGTTAAACAACAGTGAAAAAGGAATTGACTAAGTTGAATCCAGAGAGTTCAGAATTTTCTCCGGTAGGCAGTAGGGGGAATGCGCATTCTGTTGCGGTACTTAGCGACTGTGCGCCTGGCTATATTGAAGCCCTCTTTGTTCAACAGTTCAACGATCTGCTGGTCGCTCAGGGGATCTTGACTATCCTCTGCCTCTATCAGCTCTCTTATTCTCTCCATCATTCTCTTGGCGGAAACTCCCTCACCAGAAACAGAGTTAATCTTGCTGTCAAAAAAGTATTTCAGCTCGAAGATCCCGTGGGGAGCTTGCACATACTTCCCGTTGGTCACCCGGCTGATGGTTGAAGGGTGAAGTTCCAGGGAATCGGCTGCCTCCTGGAGCACCATCGGTTTCAGGCCCGAAACTCCCTGGTCAAAGAAGTCCCGCTGTCGCTTGACGATAAACTTCATTAACCTTAACACAGTGGAGCGTCTCTGCTCGATGGTTCTGATCAGCCAACGGGCAGAATTCAGCCTTTCCAGCACATATTTGCGCTCATCTTCGGAGGTGTTACTCCCTTTCAACAACGAGAGGTAGCGGGGATTAACCCTCAGAGTGGGAATGGACCTGTCGTTAAGTATTACCACATATTTATCATCCACTTTCTCCACAATCAGATCAGGAGTTATCTGCCTTGCCTCAGATCCAAAGGCGGCAGCGGCTGGCTTGGGAGTTAACCCGGAGATCACCTTGAGTGCCTCTCGAATCTCCCCCTCAGTGAGCTTCAGAGATTCTGCAATCTTGCGGTAGTGATGTCTCTTCAAATCCTCCAACCGGGATTGCACGATTCTCATAGCCGGACTGTCCTGCCTGCCTTGTTCCCGGAGTTGGATCATAAGGCACTCTCGGAGGTCTGTAGCCCCTACCCCTGAGGGGTCAAAGGTCTGGATGGTTTCCAGCACCCTTTCCACCTCTGTCTCTGGGACATTCAATGACGCGGATATCTGTTGCACCGGACAGACCAAATATCCATCCTCATCGATATTTCCGATAATGACCTCTCCAATTCTAAGTTCTTCCGGAGAGGAGAAGGCGATTCGCAGTTGCTGGAGCAGGTGGTCTGCCAGAGAAGGCTGGCTGACAACAACCGGCTGCTGTCTATCTTCGTCAAGGTCACCCCCCTGTCGCATAGGATAGCCCATCTCATATCCGGCGGCAAGGTATTCGCTCCAGTCCACCTCATCGAAGTCAGAATCAAGCTCCTTCTCTTCTTCGGGTTCTCCCTCTTCCTCCGAAGATAGGCCCTCTTCTTGTTCCTCTGATTCCTCCTTGGGAAGCTCCTCCAGCATTGGATTTAGCTCCAGTTGCTGTCTCATCACCTGCTCCAGCTCCAAGGTTGGCAGCTGGAGAAGCTGAAGAGACTGTATCTGCTGCTGGGAGAGTCGTTGCTGGAGCTGCAATTTTTGATCTAATCTTTGAAGCATCTATTCACCCGCTGGTTCTATTTTCTCTTATCTCTGTCCGCTCACTCTCAAAGCATTGGCATCCCCATCAGTCCAGTTTAAACCTTTCCCCTAAGTACACCTCCCGGACTTGCGGGTCATTGGCCAGTTCCTCCGCCGTTCCCGACTTAAGGATCTTGCCCTCAGACATAATGTAGGCTCTGTCCGTTATCCGCAGGGTTTCTCTCACATTGTGATCGGTGATTAACACCCCGATACCTCTCTGT
>JAUWEO010000218.1 GCA_030608245.1 Candidatus Latescibacterota bacterium | reverse complement strand
GATAGGGGCAAGGGTGAGGGAAAATACCCCCTGAGCCGGTGGAATACTCAGGAAGATATACCCAATGAGTATCACCCCCAACCCAAGGAAGAAAAACCTCCAGTTTCTTTTGCTAAAAGGCAATCCTGTCTTCTCGGAAATACGCCTGGCCATTTTTGTCGCTCCTGTGAAGCTAAAATAAAAGATAGGACGGGAAGTGTCAAGGAAAAATCATACAATTGAGCTCAAAAACTTTTACCCAGAGGTTATTCAAACTTCTCCGCCTCATCAATGAGCATAATCGGGATCTCATCCTCGATTCGGTAGCGAAGCTTGCAGGCCCAGCATATCAGCTTCTGATTCTCCTGATCGTACTCCAGGTTACCCTTGCATTTCGGACAGGCAAGGATGTCCAACAGTTCTTTGTCCAACATTGCTTATACCTCCTCAATCTTCATTTTTCTGACACCTGCATCCTTTTAAACTCTTTGCCTCGTTTATCGGTCTCCAAGAGGGCATCGTAGACCATCTCTTCATTAACAGGGAAAGGCAGCCGGTGAATGGAGCTGCCTTTCTTGCAGATTTTTCTTGTTGCTACCTTCAGTTGTTGGGAGTCAAAATCTGAAAGACCTATCTCCGAGAGGGTAAGAGGTAATTCGAGGTCAGAATGAAGCTTCATCAATTTCTCTATCTCCCGGTCTATCATCTCCTTCTGGTCCGATGAAGCGTTTTTTCTTTGCATAATAAGTTGAACCACTATCCCGAAGCTCACTATCTCCCCATGGAGGAAGCGGCGGGGGGGTTCCAGAACCCTTATCCCGTAATTTATCGCATGGGCAGCAGCACTGCGGCATTTTTCTCCTCCCAGACCTCCAATTAGGCCCGTTATCAGAATATTATTGTAGGTAATCTCCTCCAACTGCTGCGAACAAAGATTCCTGTCTGCGTCTTCCTTTGCTTTTAATCCGTGGCGGAAAATTTTCTCCCGAGTCATCTCCGCCAGACTCAGGGCAATCTCGGTAGGGGGATCTATCTCAATCTTCTGAGTACTTACCCCGGCCTCATACCATTTGGCTAAACTGTCTCCCATCCCTGCACAGAGAAGTCTTACTGGGGCTTGAGCGATTATCTCCGAATCCACCAAGGCCACATCGGGATTCTTGTCCAAGTTTAAGGTCTTTATGTAAAGCCCATCCGGAGTGTAAACAGGGGAGATGTTAGACCAGGCGGAACAGGTAGCCGCACTGGTAGGGACAGTAACAATGGGCAACCCCGTATGCCAGGCCACTGTCTTTGCTGTGTCTAATACCTTGCCCCCTCCTGTGCCCACAATGACATCCACCTTTGTTTCTCTTACCAAACTCACTAAGCGATGAATTTCTTCCCAACAGCATTCGCCGCCGAACAGCTCAAATCTGGGAATCAGATGCACCTGACTGAAGCTCTTTACACAGGCACCCTTAACAGCGGAGAGGACCGTCTCGTCACCTAAAACAAACGGCCTCTGCCCCAGTGGGAGTGCGAACCTGCCAATGTGTTGAATTACCCCTTTCTCCTGAATGTAGCGCCCAGGAGAAACAAAAAGCTCAGTCATTTCAGGTGTCGGCTCTCAAGAAAATGTTATATTTCGCCTCGAAAAGATTTAAGGTAAATTGTCTCAACCTCGTTTATATCCGGGTAGCGTGGAGTCACCCCAAAGCTCCTTTTGGTCTGGATAAAACTTTGGGCAATGCCTTTTATATCTTCAAGTTTCAGTCCCACCTTGGCTGCGTTTTCTGGCATTCCTAAGTCTGCAGCTAATTCTCTTACTGCAAAAGCAGCCCTCCTGCCCGCTTCTCTGGTTGAAAATCCTTCTATATCCTCCCCCAGGGCACGGGCGATCTGAACCATCTTCTCCGGACAGCTTATCCGGTTGAACTCCATTACCTGAGGCATCAGAAGGGTATTTGCCAGACCATGCGGCACCTGGTAATTCAGGGTCAACTCGTATCCCAGACCGTGCATCATCCCGGTGCGGGTCTGGTTGATCACCAATCCGGCCAGAAGCGAGGCATACATTACCCTCTCTCTGGCCTCCAGATCCTCTGGCTGTCCCATTGCCCGCGGCAGGTATTTGGCTACGGTCCAAATAGACTCTATGGCCAACAAATCGGTTATCGGCTGGGATTTCAGAGATAGGTATCCCTCAACGGCGTGGCTTAATGCGTCCATCCCGGTGTTAGCGGTGATCTGTTTCGGCATAGTAACGGTTAACAGAGGATCAACTATGGCAATACGAGGACAAAGCAGAGGACTCGCCACTGTTCTTTTCTGTTTGGTCTCCCAATCGGTAATTATTGCATATCTGGTGACTTCACTGCCAGTGCCGGCAGTGGTGGGAATAGCCATCAACGGTAATGCTTGTCCCACCTTATCCACACCGAAATAGCCCTCTAAACTCCCTCCCTGGGCAGCCAGAACGGCTATTCCTTTGGCAGCGTCTAAGGGGCTGCCCCCACCCAACGCTACAACCAGGTCACACCCTGCCTCGCGTGCTACTCCGGCTCCAGCCTCAACAGTCTCTACGCTTGGATTCTGCTCTACCTGGTCGAATAGGGCAATTTCCAGGTTCTCCCTTTTTAGCAGCTCTTTTACCTTCTTCAGGCTGCCGCTTTTCTTAGAAGAACTCTTGCCAGTCACTAATAGGGCATTTCGCCCTATTTCACAGGCTTCCTGCCCCACCGTTTCTAAGACACCATTTCCAAAACGGACAAAAGTGGGAGAGAGAAAATCAAATTTCATGCCTTTAGTTCTTTCCCGAAAAAGAGTTGTAAGGTCCGTCTGCAGCTTGTGCCAACGATCTCTCCGAGCCGGAGTAAAGAACAAATATAATACAAACACTCCCAGAGTCAATAAAAAAGGCAGGGGCTTCTTGAAAAACTGAAATGCTGCGCAACAGCAACAAGAAGTGGGTCGGATTATATAACCCACTCTTCATTTCTTTGTTCTTTTTTTGCAGGACTTCAAAAGGCCTTTTCAACCACTAATTATTTTTTTTATTCGTGTCAATTGGTCTAATTCGTGGTTTGAATCCTTTGTTTTTTGCTACAGCTTCGCTGCGCTATGACATCCTATATAAATCAATCTCTGAGATTGTATTCGACCTCACATTCATACCTCCTCTTTCCCATGCAACATCTTCATCGCCTTCTTGCTTGT
>JAUWEO010000222.1 GCA_030608245.1 Candidatus Latescibacterota bacterium | reverse complement strand
AGATAACCTTGCTGTTCCCTCGTTGGCAAAGAAAAAAGTCGCCAAAGGGATTGGTTAGAATGGAAAAACAATCCGGACATTCCTTGAACAATTTCCGATAGGCAATCTCCCTTAGTTAAGATTTCATCCCAGATTATGTATTAAGCACTGAAGATCACCGAAAAGACTGAAATAGTAATAATCTATCAGAGCAGGACTATCACTTTTGAATCGTCCTCTGTGCTTTGGTGCGCTAAAATAACGGAACAATCCCGCTGTCCCTGCCGAGAAAATCTCCGATTGTAACAAAAATAGCAATAAGTCACCCTGATGTCAAGTATTTTATTGCGCTCTCAGAGAACACTCACTGCAGCGACCTTTTTCCACTTGACTTTTTTTCTTCCAGTTTGTATCTTTTCTCGACAGGACAAAGTGTTTGTAGACGATTTACGAAAAGAATCTCTTTGAGTCGTAGGGCAATAAGTATAATCTGGCTTAATTTCGGAGCTTTGGCTTTTTTGAACAGGGAGGTGATTTTGTGGAGTGCACGGCAAGGATACTTCGGGAGAGGAAACAACTTGGGCGCTTTCCTGGCGAAAAGAGCACAACAGTGGTTAAGCTATACTGTCCTCTCCTGGGAGAGATAGTCTTATCAGGAGAGCAGGCCGAAAGGGCAGTTGCAAATCTGAGAGAAAACAAGAATTGTCAAGTTGAAGAAGGCGATTGAATTGGCGAAGATGATAATCCAGAGCAACAGCCAGGGCGACCACTACGGTCCATTGCTGATTTTTCAGCTTCCTGCTCTCTGAGTTCAATCGCTTTCTCATGTGCTCCCAACTCTTCGATATTGGCCAGCCTTCGGATTAGGTGCCCTTTTTTCTGAATTCTGAGCTTTGAGTATTCCACTATGCTGGAGCGTTTGAGAAAATCGTAAACACCCAAAGGAGAGCTGAAACGAGCTGTGCCTCCGGTGGGCAGCACATGATTGGTTCCGGCGAAATAGTCGCCCACCGGCGCGGGCGAATACTGACCCAAGAAGATAGCTCCGGCATTTCTGATTCCCTGGAGGTTCTGGCGCGGATTGGCGGTCATCAGCTCCAGATGTTCGGGGGCAATCTGATTGACCAGTTCTATCCCTTGATCAAGGCTTTCCACAACTACGATCAGCCCCTGCTCCGATAACGCCTCGGTGATTATTTTCCGCCGCTTTAATCCTTTTATCTGCTGTGCTATCTCTGCCTTTACCCTCTTTGCTAACTCCAACGAGGTAGTTATACAGACTGCCTGGGCCATCTGGTCGTGTTCGGCCTGGGCCAGCATATCAGCAGCGATAAACTTAGGATTGGCCGTCTGATCTGCCAGAATTACCACCTCTGAAGGACCAGCAAGCATATCTATGTCTACCACTCCGTAGACATATCTTTTGGCTAAAGTGACATAGATATTGCCTGGCCCCACTATTTTGTCCACCTTAGGTACCGTCTCTGTTCCGAATGCCATAGCGGCAATAGCCTGAGCCCCACCAATGGTGTAGATCTCCGCCAATTCAAGCTCCCCTAAGGCTGCCAGGATATAGGGATTGTCCGCAGCTTTAGGAGGCATAGCAACGATAATCCTCTCTACCCCTGCTACCTTAGCCGGCACAGCGTTCATCACGATGGATGATGGATATAGGGCCTTACCGCCAGGCACATATAGTCCTACTCTCTCTAAGGCGATAAATCGCTCTTCTAAAGCGACCCCATCCCCGTCATCGAAGCTCCAGGAAGAGAGCTTCTGGCGCTGATGGTAGCGGGTTACATTCTCTATTGCCTCCTGAATGGCTATGAGAAATTCATCGTCCACTGCCTGATAAGCCTGCTCTATTGCCTGGGGGGAGATTCGCAGTTCTCCCCCAGAAAGCTTCACTCCATCGAACTCCCTGGTGAGCTTCACCAGCGCCCCATCCCCCAAGTCTTTCACCGTGTCCACAATGGCCTTAACCTCGATCTCTATGTCGGACGACCAGTAGGAGATAGGACCCGAGAGAAGCCCCTCAAGCTTACCCCGGATTCCATTTTTATATTCCAGAATGTCAATCACTTGTATAACCTTCTTGCTCAGTAAATAACTTTGTTTAGGGGATATTCGATGATCCCCTGAGCCCCGGCCCTCTTTAGCTCAGGAACACTCTCTCTGACTACTTTTTCGTCTATTACCACCTCTACAGCAACCCAATCACTGCCTGTCAGATTAGAGACGGTGGGGGTATGCAGAGAAGGCAGTTTTTCGATTACTCTCTGGAGGTTTTCCTTGGAGACATTCATCTTGAGTCCCACCTTCTCCTCGGCCTGCAAGGCCCCTTGGAGAAGGAGCACCAGATTTTCTATCTTCTGTTTTTTCCAAGAATTGTTCCATGCTTTGGGGTTAGCGATCAACCAGGTGGTGGATTCCAGCACTGTCTCTATGATTCGTAAATTATTGGCCCTCAGCGAGCTCCCGGTCTCGGTCAGCTCTACGATGGCGTCCACCAAAAGGGGAGTTTTAGCTTCGGTGGCGCCCCAGGAGAACTCCACTTCCGCCTGAATATCTCTCTGCTCCAAGAACCGTTTAGTTACTCCCACCAGTTCAGTGGCAATCCTTTTACCCTGTAAATCCTCAACCGACCGGATGGGAGAGTTCTCAGGGACTGCCACCACCCATCTGACCGGACGGAAACCCTCTTTAGCGTAAGCCAGTTCCCTAACTTCTACTACCTGGGCTTGGGATTCCATTATCCAATCTTTTCCAGTGAGGCCCACATCCAGCACTCCTTTCTCCACATAGTGGGCCATCTCCTGTGCCCGGATCAAAAGCCCCTCCAGTTCTGGATCGTCGATGTGGGGCACATAAGACCTGGAGCTGGCCGATATGCGATAACCAGCCTTGCTGAACAGCCTGAAAGTTGCTTCCTGCAAGCTTCCCTTAGGGAAACCAATTTTCAACTTCTTTCCTGTGTTTGCCATAGCCGTTTACCCTCGATTCTCTAAGTCTATTTGTTCTTGTTCTATCTTGTCACCAGGCTCTTGTACGAAAAGTAAAGCATCA
>JAUWEO010000194.1 GCA_030608245.1 Candidatus Latescibacterota bacterium | reverse complement strand
GCGGGACTTGAAGCTTTCAGACTGGGGAAGACCATTGACGGGGCCGAGCCTAACCCCTGGTTCTGTTTCCTCCACTATGACAGCGTCAAGATGAAGGTTGACAAAGAGCAATGTGCCAAGGCGATTGCTGCCGAAGGGATTCCTGTAGGTGCTCACTACACAACACTGATGTACGAGCAGACCTGGATTCGCGACAAAAATACCTATGGCAACTCCCATTGTCCCTGGTCTTGTCCCTTCGGGAGAAATATTGACTATAGAGGGACCTGTCCCAATGCCGAGAGAGCCCTTCAGGACCATATGGCGCTTTATTTCCACGAAGGATGGGGAGAGAAAGAGATTGAGGATGCGGTCGCCGCTCTCCAAAAGATAGAAAGGCATTACCTTCGATAAAAATACAGTTTGTTGGGGGAGGCTCAGAATAAGACCATAACAGCCGACTTTGATTGACTCGTAGAAAATCCAAGGCATGGAGATGAATTTCCATGTAAGTTTCTGAAGTTTAATAAATTGGATTTTGCCTTCAATGTGATTTATCGTGCTTTCCACCTGTGGCGAGGGTAGTTTATTCCCTCGCTTGGTTACATTGACTTCCACTCTACACTAAGAAGAGGAGAAACAGATGCGCTACGATGTATTTGACTCAGTTGATTGGCTGTTCACTGACAGCAAACCGAGGACAAAGCCCACCAGAGCAGCCTCTTTGCTCGCCCCGCGCGGCGGCAGGCCGGGCTTTCAGGTGCTCCTCGAAGGTGTGTCTGAAGGGACAAAGGTGCGTTTCGGTTCGCGCGGGCTTGCCGACGCAGAAGGTCACCGGATCAGGGGCATCTTCGGAAATCTGCTCCACAGCGTTCCGGTGGAGTACAACACGGGTGAAGACGGCTTCACCGCTCGTAACAGACCGCCTGCCAAGGGAGTCTCGCGGCAGGCTCCGTTTCGTTGCTTTGACGCCATAGAGCCGATCACAAGACGCACCCGCACCTGGGAAAATGAGCCCGCCGCGTTCTATATCGAGGTTGCTGTTCCGCGTTCGGCGCGCCCCGGTATCTACTCCGGCGAGATCGAGATCGCAGCGGGCGACAAGGCCGTCACCGTTCCCGTCAGGCTCGAGGTTGGTGCAACTCGCTTACTTGCTAAGTCGGCGCTCTCGCTTACCACGTGGTTCAGCACCGACCAGATGGCCACCTACCACGGCCTCAAACTGTGGAGTTCGGGCCACTGGCAGATGATTCGCAGATACGCGGAAATGATGGTCGCCTATCAGCATGACACCTTTCGCGCTCCTTTAAATATGGTAGATTCCAAAAGGGGAGTGGACGGACGTTGGACATTCAATTTCAGACGTCTTGAACGCCTAATGCGTACGATGATCGACGCAGGAATGACACACATCGAAGGTGGTCATCTCGGTGGTTGCCTTCGATGGGGTATGTCGGAGATGTACATTGGCGTCTCTTCGGAACTGCGGGAGCGGAAAGCTCGCTTAGCCTCGCCGGAGGCTCAGGAGTTTCTGGCCCAGTTGCTCCCGGCGTGGCGGATCTTTCTTGAGCGGCGCGGCTGGTACGGGATGCTCTGCCAGCACGTCGCCGATGAACCGACCGAGGGCGCGCTCGGCGACTATACCGCGGCTGCCTGCGCAGTTCGCAAGTATCTTCCCGGAATCCCTATCATAGATGCCGTCGAGTTGCCGCACCTCGGCGCTGCAGTAGACTGGTGGGTGCCCAAGATTGACCACTACGAGCAGGATCGCGAGATCTACGAGATGCACCGTTCGCACGGCGATCAGATATGGTGCTACACCTGCTGTAAGCCGGGCGGACGCTTTATGAACCGCCTGCTGGATTTCCCGCTCCTCAGGGTGCGACTGTTAGCGTGGGGCTGTGCCAAGTACGATATCTCAGGCTATCTGCATTGGGCGCTAAATAGTTGGAAGGGTGACAAGTCACCATTTGAGCAATCTGTGCGAAAGGAAGTGACCCTGGAACCGGATGGCTCCCGGAACGATCTTCCGGCGGGCGATTCGCACATCATCTACCCTGGTCCAGATGGCCCGTGGAGTTCGATGAGATTCGAGGCACAGCGTGAAGGATGGGAGGATCACTCCCTGCTGATGATGGCGCAAAAGCAGCTCGGTCCAGAGCGATTCGACGAGTTGGTATCGAAGACAGTGCGCGGTTTTTCCGATTTCACAGACGACCCCGCCACTTTCCGCAGACAGTATCGGACACTGCTGAAGCTGGTATCAGGATAGACACGGAAGGCCTGCCTATCGTTGTCTATTTGAAAAAGCAGGTTTCGATTCAGGACTACGAAGACCCTCGCCACTAAGGCACCAAGAGACAAAGACAAACCATTTCTTGGTGTCTTAGTGTCTTTGTGGCCCCAATTGAGGGGTGGGGAGAGAACCAAAAAGGAGACGGGAATGAAACGCGTAATCTATCTGATTATTGACCAACTTGCTGGCCACTGGGAGGAGAGCGTGAGGATCGAAGGAACAGACCTTCCTCCTGCCAATGTGAAAGGTTATCACGAAAAGGGGCTGATCCCTAACTTCTCTTATCTCATAGACAACGGCCTGTGGGTGAAAAGGCCCTGGAACAAGGGACAGTGCCAGACTCCGTGTGGGATGAAGTATCTGGCCACCGGCTCTTACATCGAAGAGAAGGCTTGCTACGACGGCAGCTATAAGCGGCCCTGGTACATCGAGTCCGAGAAGCAGATGGGCTTCTTCGAGTTCGCTAAGAGGTACTACGGAGAGAAGATCACGGCGGGCATCTTTAGCTGTTCGCCCTGGTTGAGCAAGGGGCACTTTTATGTTCCTGAATTCATGCATGGCATGGTCTCCGGTTACGCAGATGAGGTGATGCTGAGACAATTTGCACTTCCCTGGATGGAAAGGATAGATAATCCTGAGCTACCCCTGACCTGGAATCTGGTGCACATTTATTTCCCGGTGATGGATGGGATCGGACATTCCGGTGCTCCTTCCTACGGACAGCCCGATTCCGATCCCCGGTCTTCGAAGCACTCGTATCTGCTCTTTCTGGACGGATTGGTCGGGGAGATCAGGGCGTATTTGAACAAGGCAGGGATTTGGGAGGAAACCTGTTTCGTCATCGCAGCGGATCATGGCTATCATCTGGGGTGCTCGGTGGCTGCCGAGGCAGGGATAGAAACAAATAATCGGTGCTACGGCCACGGGAAACCGTACGACTGCAAGGTCTGGGATTTCGAGAATAACAGATCCACCGGGGTGTATTCCGGGGGGCCAAGAAGGATTACCTTCATCCTCTCCGGTGGTGCCCTCGATGAGAAATACAGGGGCAAGACCGTTGAACAGGCAGAGATCATCGATGTGATTCCCACTATTGCTGATCTTCTCGATGTACCCTATGAGTGCCAGGGGAAGAGTATCTTGCATAAGTAATTGGAAAATTGAGGTGACTATTCAGCCCACGCAACACGCCAAACACACAAAAAGATATTTCTTGAATGCTAAATCTATGAAATTTAGGCCGCTTCGCGTTGTCTCGTCTGTTTTGTGGGAACAAGTTGAGAAAAGGAAAACCGATGATTATTGATATCCACACCCATCCTCACCTTGACAGACCGTTTGAAACAATGGATGAAATTAT
>JAUWEO010000084.1 GCA_030608245.1 Candidatus Latescibacterota bacterium | reverse complement strand
TTGAAGAGCTGTCAGCTCCTCGATTTTCTCCTGCATCTTCCAGCGGGCATCGGCCCTGCGGCAAAGAGTACCTGATCCCGAACAGGGCACATCCACCAGGACCCGATCAAAGGGTTGCGAGGTAAAATTCAAGGCTTCTTCTGCCTTAGCCTGGATAATCTGTATACCCAACCTTTTGATATTCTCCCGAAACATTCTGAGTCGCCCTTTGTGTCTATCAAGGGCAAGGATTAGTCCTTGATTGTTCATTATTTCAGCTATTTGCGTGGCTTTCCCCCCTGGGGCGCTGCACATATCCAGGACCCTTTCCCCTGGCCGAGGGGCAAGCAGAAGAACCGCCACCCCAGCACCAGGGTCCTGCACCTGAAAATGACCTTCCAGAAAGCATCTGGTTTTGAACAGACCTTCGGCTGATTCCAGCTCCAGGAAATCCGGCACAAGCTGGTTGGGCCGTGCTTTAATACCCTTTGTCTCTAATTCACGAATGAGCTTCTCTGGAGTGGTTTTAAGGGAGTTAACCCGAATAAAGATCTTGGGCCCGGCATTGTTGAACTCGCACAGCTCAGCCGTTGCTGCCGATCCATACCGCTTAATCCACCTTTTCACCGCCCAGAGAGGGTGGGAGTGATAGACAGAAAGATACCTTGCTGGATTTTTTCTAATATCCGGGTAGTCGACATTATCCCCCTCTCTGACAATCCTGCGCAGCACTGCGTTGATTAAACCCTTGGTGCCCCGATTTCCGTATTGTTCGGCAAGTTTGACCGCCTCGTCTACCGCTGCCCAGGGGGGAATTTTATCCAGAAAGATAATCTGATAGATTCCCAGGCGCAATACATTTTTTATCCACGGGTTAAGTTTCTCCGGTCCTTCGGTCAGGTAGCTCTTCAGAATCCAGTCCAGCCGTTCTCGCCATTTGGTTACTCCCAGGACCAGCTTCTTCACCAATGCCCTATCCGTATCCGACAGACCGCTCTGGGACAGACGGTCTCCCAAGATCTTATCTGCATATGTCCCCCCATCAACCCGTTTAAGTATCTTCAGGGCAAGCTCTCGGGCAGCAGGTTTGTTCATTTGATTTCCACTAAGGCTGCCACGAAGACATTCGCCCTGTAGAATAGAAATCAGAGATTCTTCATTCCACAGGGCAGGGACACAAAGCGAATACTCGCCATTTAATCTTGGTGTCTTAGTGTCTTGGTGGCTAAAGCGTTACTGTTGGACAGATAGGTAGCAAGCACCTTCCGGACAATGGGGGCAGCGGCGGTGGCGCCGTGCCCTCCTGCCTCTACTACTGCAGCCACTGCTATGCTTGGTTCTTCAAAGGGAGCATAGGCAACAAACCAGGCATGGTCCTCTCCGTGGGGATTCTGGGCGGTTCCTGTCTTACCCCCTACATGAAAACTCCTTGCCCTGGCTAAATACCCCGTCCCCTTCTTCCCCTCCACTGCTTCTAAGAGCGCTTGCCTGATAAGTGAGAGAGTAGAAGCAGAAATTGCCTTTACATCCTTAACAACAGGCTGGGGGGACAAAACTACATCTCCTTTAGCAGTAACGACCTTCTTTAAAAGATAGGGTCGGGCTAATTTCCCAGTAGCTATCGCCCCGATGTAACAGGCCATCTGCAGAGGGGTAACCAGAATTTCTCCTTGCCCGATGGCCAAGTTCAGCAACAGCCCTTTAGTCCATTTTACTTTCCCATACTCCCGGTCATAGTACTCTGCAGAGGGAATGAGTCCACCTGCCTCACCAGGCAAATCAATACCAGTTTTCTTACCTAATCCCAGAACCCGTGCGTACCGACTCCATTTCTCTAAACCCACTTTCAACCCCAGTTGATAGAAATAGACATCGCAGGATTGAGCAATCGCTTGGATTAGTCCTAAACAGCCGTGGCCTTCCTCTTTCCAGCAACCATAGTATCGAATTCCAAACTTGAATGCTCCTGTGCAGGGAGCAAAGTGGGTTTTGGGATCCACAAGCTCCAGTTCTAACCCAGCTATTGCAGCCACCATCTTGGCTGTAGAGGCGGGAGGGTATCCACTTTGAATTGACCGATTAAAAAGTGGATGCCGCAGGTCGGTGTTGAGACTATCCCACACGGCTGGGTCAAGAACCCCCGAGAAGAGACTGGGGTCGTAGTCCGGTTTGCTGACCATTGTCAATATCTCCCCGGTTCGGGGGTCAATGGCTACCAGCGCCCCTTGATGCTCTCCAAAGGCCTCTGTGGCCACCCCTTGCAGTTGGCTATCAATAGTCAGGTACAGGCTGTGCCCTACCTTAGGCTCGCGAAGTCCCCTGCGGAACAATTCTTTAATCTCTCTTCCGAAGGCATCAACCTCCAGGTATTTCACCCCATTTCTGCCGCGGAGAAATTCCTCGTACTGTCTCTCTATTCCTGCCTTGCCAAGCGTTTCCGCAGGAAGATAGCCTTTAGCTCGAAGTCGAGCAAATTCTTTATCCGAAAGTTCCCCCACATATCCTAAGATATGTCCCGCCAGATTTCCCTGGGGATAGTTTCTTCTAGGCTCCACCTGACAAATTACCCCTGGTAGCTCATATCTATTCTCCTCAACAATGGCCACCGCTTTCACGCCTGCATCCCGTTTCAGGCGGATCTTCTCATAAGGGCGTCTCTTATAAGTTTCGAGTCTTCTCCTAACATTCTGTTTATCCAAATCTAAAGCTAGACTGATATCCTCGGCTGTTTTTCCTAAGTTCCTCAATTGAAAGGGAATAATAGCGATAGTGTACGAGGGACGGTTGTCCACAAAGATCAGACCATTCCTATCGTAGATAAGTCCACGAGGAGCGGGCACAGAAACTACCCTAATCCTGTTTTTTTCCGAAAGATCAAAGTAATGGGCACCGCGAATAATCTGCAATTGAAACAACCGGACGCCCAGAATGCCAAAAAGAAAAACGGCTATCCCCAACAGATAGCGCCTTTTCACATCCCTTTCCTGCAGCAAGATTAGTATCTCCTTTTTCTTAAATTAAAGACTATCCACAACAATGCTATCCACAACGCCGTGGTGTACAGGGCACCAGGCAATCCGTACCTAAAGAACAACAAGAAAGAGCCCTTTATATCTCCACTCGAAGAGAGAAGAGAAGAGAGAAGATTATTGAAAAACGCCGCCGCAAAGATAATACCCCCCTGGACCGAAAAATTCTCAGTGACCACTCTTCCATGGGAATAGCCTACTGCAAAACTGACCACCGAACGGGTGAAGGCACCGATGCCGAAATTGCTGGCACAGTTAACATCCTGGATAAAACCAGCGGAGAAACCCAGCAATGTTCCCTCTATCTGACCTCTGAACACTCCAAGGTAAACTAAGACAATAAGAGTGAAATCAGGCCTTGCTCCTATTATAGAGAGTTTAGAACCAAAAGTGGAGTCTACCAGTAGGGCCAAGATCAACAGCAGAGAATCCCGGAAGATCTTCAAAGCAGCCTGTCTCCTTGTTTTTATTCAAACAAGCATCTCTTGATATTTCTCACTGCCTGTCTAATTCTATGCTCATTTTCTACCAAGGCCACTCTCACATATCCTTCGCCGCGGTCACCAAAACCCAGCCCTGGGGTGACTGCAACTTTCGCTTCTTCGAGAAGTTTAGCAGCGAACTTCATAGAGCCCATCTGGCGGTATTTATCCGGGATAGACGCCCAGACAAACATAGTGGCTTTGGGTTTAGTCAGCGGCCAACCGATTCTGTTTAATCCCTCTACCAGCACATCCCTACGCTGCTGATATCTCTCTGCCGTTTCTCTCACACAATCTTGGGGACCATCTAAAGCAGCGATAGCCGCCACCTGTACCGGAGTGAATATCCCGTAGTCGTAATAACCTTTGATCCTCGCCAACGCCTCTATAACCTTAGAGTTGCCGACACAGAACCCAATCCGCCATCCTGCCATATTATAGGATTTGGACATAGTGAAAAATTCCACTGCCACTTCCTTCGCCCCCTTAATCTCCATAATGCTGGGAGCTCTGTAACCGTCAAAAACTATATCTGAATAGGCAAAATCGTGAACCACAAGTATATCTTCCTGCCTGGCGAACTCGACTACCTGCTCCAGAAAAGAGAGATCAACCACCGCTGTGGTGGGATTGTGAGGAAAGTTCAGTATCATTACCTTAGGCTTAGGCCACAGCTCTCTGGCGATCCTATCCATTTGAGGCACGAAATTCTCCTCCTGGGACAGAGGAATAGTGATCACATTGCCTCCGGCGATGACTACGCTGTAGATGTGTATCGGATATGTGGGATTAGGCACTAAGGCGGTGTCCCCTTCGTCAAGCAGTGCCAAACTGAGGTGGGCCAAGCCCTCTTTGGAACCGATCACCCCAATCGCCTCTGTTTCCCAGTCCAGTTCAACTTCAAACCTCTTTTGGTAATGACGACAGATGGCCTTCCTTAAGTTGGGGATACCCTTGGAGGCAGAATACCGATGGGCCTTGGAATCCAGTGTTACTTCTCTCAGCTTCTCCGCAATATGGGGCGCAGGAGGGAAATCGGGATTTCCCATCGCCAGATCAATTACATCCTCCCCTTGTTGCCTCAATTTCAATTTCAGCTCATTCAACGTGCCAAACAGGTAAGGCGGTAATCTATCCAGTCTCTTGCTGTGGGTCACCTATTTTTCTCCTTATCTTTCAATATCTTATACCCCATACTGTCGGCTAATGCTTCCCAACTGGCCTCGATGATATCCTCTGAAACCCCCACCGTACCCCAGACATCAGTGCCGTCAGAGGACTGGATGAGAACTCTCACCTTGGCGGCTGTTCCGGTGCTGCTGGAGAGGACCCTCACCTTATAATCTCTCAGATGGACGCCGGTTAGAGAGGGGTAGCTCTTCTCCAACGCCTTTCTCAGAGCCGTATCCAGGGCATTGACCGGTCCATCGCCCTCGGCGGCCATATATTGCTCTTCACCATTTACTACCAGTCTCACCGTAGCCTCCGAGAGGACCCGCCCGTCCTTTCTCTTTTCCACAATGGTGCGGAATCCTTCCAGTTGGAAGGGATCTTCATATTTTTCCAACAGTTTCCGGGCCAATATCTCGAATGAGGCAGAGGCAGCCTCGAACTGATACCCCTGGTTCTCAAGCCGCTTCACCTCGGCCAGCACCTGGGAGACGATAGGATCGCCTTTCTTGACTCCGGGGTACAGTTTCTGCAATTTCTTGGCCACTGTGCTGCCACCGGATTGTTCGGAAAGCAGCAAGCGTCTCTCATTGCCTACCAGTTTGGGATCTATGTGCTCGAAAGACTCAGACAGTTTCAGCACCCCGTCAATATGCGCCCCTCCTTTATGAGCAAAAGCACTCTCCCCCACATACGGCTGCCGGAAATCGTGGGCCACATTGGCCACCTCACTGACAAAGCGGGAGATCTCCACCAAGTCCTGCAAAGCTTCTTTAGAGATGCAATCTTTTCTCAGTTTTAACATAATATTAGGAATGACGGTAGTCAAGTTGGCGTTTCCGCATCTTTCTCCCCAACCACCAAAGGTACCCTGTACCTGAACAGCCCCAAGTTCCACTGCGATTATGGAATTGGCATCTGCCATTCCTGAATCATTGTGGGCGTGAATCCCAAAGGGCAAGGCGATTTCTGCTTTTACCTGTTCAATTATCTGTTTCATATCCAAAGATAGGTAGCCGCCGTTTGTGTCACACAAAACCAGGATCTCGGCCCCTCCGTTTTGGGCTGCATCCAAGGTCTTGAGGGCGTATTGAGGATTACTCCCATATCCGTCGAAGAAGTGTTCAGCATCATAGATAACCCGTCTCCCCTGAGAACCGAGGAAAACTACCGAGTCCTCTATCATCTTGAGATTTTCATCCAAGGTGGTCTTAAGCACTTTGGTCACATGCAGATCCCAGCTCTTACCGAAGATAGTCACCACTTCCGTCTCTGCTCTCAACAGGGTGTCCAAGATCACATCCTCTTCAGGTCTGTTAGCAGCCCTTCTGGTGCTGCCGAAGGCAGTGATCTTGGCGGTGCGAAATCGACGATTCTTCGCCCGAACAAAAAACTCTAAGTCCCTATGATTAGTAGGATTAGGCCACCCTCCTTCTATATAATGGACACCCAATTGGTCCAATTCCTGAGCGATCATCAGCTTGTCCTCTACGGAAAGCGATATCCCCTCAGCTTGAGCTCCATCACGAAGGGTGGTGTCATATATCTCTATTCTTGACATTCTTCTCCTCAGAAGTGTTTTTGCAGAAGCTTAAGAACCCTTAGCGGGTGTTAAAAAAATAGTAATGGCTATATGGAACCACGGAGAATACAGAGCTTTTGATTCCTTTTTCTCAGTGTTCTCCTTATCTTTGTGGTCAAAAATCGGCCTGTTTCACTCCCACAGATTCCTGTCCAGACTCCGATACTGAATGGCTTCGGATATGTGTTCGGGGCGGATATCCGGTGTTTCTTCCAAGTCGGCGATAGTGCGGGACACTTTCAGTATCCGGTCGTATGCTCGGGCAGAGAGCCCTAATTTGGTGATGGCCATTTTCAGCAGATCGTTCCCCTGTTGGGTTACCTTACAGAACTGGCGTAGTTGTTTTGACTCCATGTGGGCATTACAAAACAAGCTCTTACGGTCCTTGAATCTTTCCAGTTGAATCCTCCTGGCCCGGTTAATTCTCTGGCGGATAACAACTGAGAGTTCTCCCTTAGGTTTTGCGGCCAATTCACTGTACTTCACCGCTGGCACCTCAATATGGATATCTATACGATCAAGCAAGGGGCCGGAAATCCTGGACATATACCGCTGAATCTGGGTTGGAGTGCAGGTGCACTCGTGATTGGGGTCGGAGTAATAACCGCAGGGACATCCATACAGCCCTAAACTACAAAAACCCCGAAACACCCAAGATTACACTCCGGATATCGAAATACCCTACAGATACCTTTGGCAAGTATATCAGATCTGTACGCCTTATGAAGGGGCTACAACAAAAAGAGGTGGCGGACCTTCTCGGAGTCAACGAAAACTCCGTTGTCAACTGGGAAAAGGATCGGGGCGCTCCCATCAAGTCAAACATAAAGCGAGTAATCGAAGTACTAGAGTTGAATTCCAAAGCTATTGTTCAATATAAGAACATTTTCACGCCTCGTCAAGAGAAATTGCTGAGCCTTGTGTGGGAGAAAGGGCAAATCTCAAGAGAGGACTATAGGCGTGTCGGAGATTCGTGGAGAGGGGCATACAGTGATTTATGTTGGCTGGTAGAAGTAGGGATTTTGAAGAAGGAGCGGAGAGAACGGCATACATATTACACTTTGGATGATTGAGGGAATATCACAGGAAAGCTGAGGTGAGGAATGAGCTATTGAAGGCATGATTCAAGTCCCTAACCGGGCTCTCTGCAGGCCCAGACAAC
>JAUWEO010000196.1 GCA_030608245.1 Candidatus Latescibacterota bacterium | reverse complement strand
ATGAACTGGGAAGACCTCCCTGAACCCGAGATTGAAGGTCCAGCCGGCCCGATTGACCCGGAAGTGGGCGTAGTCAGAATTGATAACCAGGAAGGAAATCCCATAGCATTTCTGATAAATTTCACCAACCATGCCGCCATATTAACCGGAGACAATCTTCTGATCTCCGCCGATTATCCGGGATACACAACCGGTATGGTGGAACAGATTTATCCGGGAACAGTAGCCCTGTTCACTAACGGTGCCGAAGGAAACGTCAACCATATAGATGTGCACAACCCCGTTCAAACCTTAAAAATAAGGGGATTCAGGGAGGCAGAAAGGACAGGGAGGATATTAGGCGGAGAGGTAGTGAAGGTAATAGAGAACATAAAACCAGAGGAGTTAAGAAAGGTCAGCAGCCTCTCCCAGAAAATCAGCCTTCCCCTGAGAGAGATAAGTGAGGCGGAACTACAAAGGGCTAAGCGGGTAGTAGAGGCATCCCGGGGAAAGAAGCTGTTCTTAGTTGATGGGGTGCCAGAGGAGATATATGCCCGGGAGATCGTAAAACTGAGCCAGCGTGGACACAAGCCGGCACTTGCTGAGGTGCAGGTGATCACTCTGGGCGATAAAGTCGCCTTGGTGGGAGTCCCCGGAGAGGTGTTTGTGGAATTAGGACTTGAGATCAAACGAAGCTCAAAGTTCCCTTACACTTTTGTCCTGGGGCTGGCAAATGGCTATCTGGGATATATTCCGACTTCAGCGGCATTCGACCAGGGCGGATATGAGGTCAAAACCGCCTCCTGGAGCAAATTCGACCGTAGTGCAGGGCAGATTCTGGTAACGGCTGCCTCAGGGATGTTGGAGGGGAATCTGTAATCTGCCTTGACAATTTATTTAAATGCAGTACATTAGCGAACCTCCTTCTCGGCAAGGAGATTCGCTATATGTGTAACCCGGCAGGAACACTGCAGAAAGGCTACTCTTAACGTAAAATCACTGAGATCCCTCTTTCTTTGACACTGCGAGGTCGCCAAGAATTTGCTTCAGCTTGGATATATCTACCAGTTACCCCCGAGGGTAATTACTATTCGTGCCTACAACAGCTTAACCAGTCTATCCTCTTTCCATGATTGATAGGCTGACATGCACAACTGGACAGCCCTACGGCCATCTTCACCAGTAATAGGAGGTTCTATATTCTCGACAATGGCGTTAACGAAATCCTGATCTTCGTTTTTGAAAACATCTTTTTCGACTTCACCCGGCTCAGGTTTGAATACTAACTCCCAATCTCTCCCACGCTTGACCATAACACGATCATAGCTTTTCACATTGAGAAGCCCTTTTTCGCCAACGATTTGAGCCGTGTCTCCTCCCCCTTCTAAGATACGGGATCCTGAGACACCCGGAGGTGCGCTGTAGAGTGTGCAGAGAGTAGCGTAAGCCCCATTAGCAAAGGTTACAAAGACTATTCCTCCGTTCTCGACGGGTTCTTCTATCCAGTAATTACCAAATTTCGCGAAAACTTCCTTTATTGGACTATCTACCCACCAAATCAACCGGTCAACCAGGTGAATGCCAAACCCGATAAATAGACCCATGCTAAGTTTGGGATCAAAGAACCAACTATCTTTCGGTGTTTGCGTTAAATCTGGAGCACCCACTTCCATAAACACTCTTACCATCAAAATCTTGCCAATTTGATCTTGATCTATTACCGTTTTTGCATGCCGATCCACGGGAAAATAGCGTCTGCTGTGCCCCACCATAAGTTTAACCCCTGACTTATTTGCCGCCTCTATCATCCGGGCACAGCCTTCAACTGAGGTGGCCATCGGCTTTTCCACCAAGATGTGCTTGCCATTCCTCGCTGCCCGGATAGCTTGTTCCTCGTGGAAGCTGTGGGGGCTGGCAATGATCACCGCATCCACATCTGTTGCTCTCAGCAGATCTTCAGGCTTCTTTTCGTAACGAATGCTGTAAGTCTTGGCGAACCTGGGGGCTCGGCGGCCTCCAGCCACAGCGACCAGCTCGGCGTTGTCAATCTGAGCTACAGTGCGAGCATGGACATTCGCCCAGTTGCCCGATCCCAAAATACCTATCCTAATCTTCTCCATCGCTTGTTCCTTTCTGTTTTGTATGCCACGGGTCTTCGCGCTCCTTTACACTTTTGTGCCTGATTTTTTCCTGTCTTGGTTACAGTATTTTTCTATAAGACCTAATCCACTGTCTATTATCCGTCAATTCAGCTCTTCCCTCTGACAATTGTGCCGGCTTCTCTGAAGAACTACATCAAGCAAAGTCAGAAACAGGTGGTTTCCCTCTGCAGACCAGATTACCATTTCTGGCCTACCACCCATAGATTGTGTGTCCCTGGCCAGGAAACCAAATCACATCCACCAGAAGGGAAAGGCCAGCCCCAATAAAATAACCGCATATAAGCCCAAAGAAAAGTGGGCGTGCAGTTTTATAGAGTTTAACCCCACCAAGCTTCAGGATTATGGATTTAGCTGCCCAGGCGATAAATATCGAAAGGGCTGAACGGCTAATTGGCAGTGTGGAAGCAACAGTGAAGCCTACAGGGTGTAGAGGCCACCACATGAACCTGTACCGCATAAACATCAGTCCCGCCATAACAATACCTCCCACCCCCAAGAAAAAAAGCCTCCGCCAGTCGGGTCCAAAAGGATTTAGCATCTTATTCACAATACTTTCAAAGGGTATGGTACAACCTCCCCTGAATATGTGTCCGCCAAAATTATATGCCCCGTGATGGTATCCAATGTGGAGTGTATACAGTATAGAGACAAACAACCCCAGCATTATTGAGATGCCTATTGCTAAAAGAACGGTTTCTTTCTTTAATTTCATCTCATCGCTAAGTTTGGTGGCGTGAGCGGCTGCAGGCATAAAGAATGATTTAAGATCGCAAAACCAAGCATAGGAAAAGGCTAAAGCGGTCATGCTTGGCCCAGAGATTGATGAAGACCCAAGAGTGTGAATGGTAAAGGACTGGGGAATCAAAGGACCTCTGAGAAAGACTAACCCGCTTTCGATAACAATCCTGGTTACTCCTATGTAAATAATCAAGGCCGCAAACAGAAAGACAAAAGCAACTTTATAGCTCATACCTGATTGATGCAGCCACCCAACAGTATACATCAATCCAAAAATTAACCCAAACACAGCCGTTCTATATGAAAGGAGTTCCTTGGAGTCATCGACGTCGCAGTTTTTATTGAATGCTTTTCGAAAGACGTCTCTCAGGTGACCTCGTGCCATCCACAATCCCCATAACACCATCACAACAAGGGCACCGAAACCCTGCCATCCCATTGAAGGATATCTTGAGCAATAGACATCTGCTGATCCAATACTAAACCCCACTCGATTGTAAATGCCAACTTGAACAACTGAAAGTAGGTAAAAAAACCAGACGCTGAGTAGTACATCCAAATTCGCCAGAAATGCAAACCCGATCAACGGGAAAAATATCTCGGTAGTTATGGCGGGGAAACTTCTTCCCACCTGTATCGACCCCTTTAATGGTATTTGAGGAAACAGGGGAGTGAAGTAGCCGGCAATATTCCAAACCACAATGAACAGGGGGATAGCAAACCCAATCCAGAAGGTTCGACTGCGCAT
>JAUWEO010000020.1 GCA_030608245.1 Candidatus Latescibacterota bacterium | reverse complement strand
AATATGGGCCAGACTTGTCTTCCCAGTACCTGGAGGTCCCCAGAAGATAACCGAGCTAATCTGATCGGCCTCGATGGCCCGGCGGAGAACCCTCCCCTGGCCCAAGATATATTCTTGGCCAACAAACTCTTCCAGCGAGCGAGGACGCATTCTGTCAGCCAGAGGTGCTCGCCTTTCGGGAGCCCCTTCCCATTGTGTCTCAAACAAATCCATACTTGGTCTCGAAATAGCTCGAATATGCGCATCGATATTGACTCTGCTGAAGTTTTATTTCAACACAACCGAAATAGTGGCAAATCCCCCAGCCAAACCTACTCGGTTTCCCCCTCAATGGTCCCCACGGATATTTCAATATCCTCTCTCCGTTCGATCCTCTCCACCTTCCCATCCCGCAGCCACACCACCCGGGCAGAAACATCTAACATCTTCATGTCGTGGGTGGCGGAGATGATGGTCACACCGGATTCTTTACTCATCTCCCGAAGTAGTTCAATAATCTCCCTGCCAGTGGTGAGGTCGAGGTTTCCGGCTGGTTCATCGGCCAGAAGAATTGCTGGGTCGTTTGCCATTGCTCTGGCTACTGCTACCCGCTGCTGCTGCCCTCCGGAGAGCTCCGATGGCTTGTGCAAAATTCTTTCCCCCAACCCTACCCTGGTCAGCAGCGCCGCCGCTTTCTCTCGAGATTCATCAGCAGAGAGCCCAGCGAAGGTCATTGGCAGACTCACATTCTCCAAAGCTGACATCACCGGAAGCAAGTTAAAGGTCTGAAATATATACCCTATCTTTCGACATCTAAGCCACGCTAATTCATAGGCATCAAGCTGCGCTACATCGACCTCATCGATGTACACCTTCCCTGCGGAGGGTTTATCCAACCCCCCCACCATATTAAATAGGGTCGTTTTCCCCGAACCGGAAGGCCCCATAATCGAGAGATACTCTCCCCGGTAGATCTCCAAGTCCACTCCAGCCAAGGCCCTCACCTCGGTGCCTCCCATTTTATATGTCTTCACCACTTCCTTTGTTCTCACAATAGTCTCTGCTGGCATACAGGTTCCCTCCTTCTAAACTAACCCTAATCTTTCAAATCTTGATTGCCAAAATCGCCATAACTTCAAAAAATCTTGTGATCTATTTTAATTTCTTGGAACTTCTGTATGATGATGTACATGGTAGGTTCAGAATAATCTTTGAAATTCAGGCAATTTTTGAACTCTTCGAAATTCAAGAAATTCCTTTCATCTCTGAAAAAAGCGCAGGACTGTCTCCTCCGAATAGAATCTCCTTGGTCTATCGCTGTTATCTTTCCGCCCTCATTGCCTCTACTGGCTCCATCTTGGCCGCCTTAGTAGCCGGCAACACCGCCCCTAAGACAGAGAGTGCCAGGCCAATTAAGACCGCCAGTCCCACAAAACCCAGAATCCTCCCCACCGGGAAATACTGAGTGACAGCTCCCCCATAACTTGCCAGGGATATGACAAAACTGAGCAGGAATCCGACTATTACACCTGCCACTGTGCCGATTAGACCTTGGAAGGAGGCCTCCAATAGAAACAGTTTCACAATAAAAGAGTCCAAGGCACCCAGGCACTTCATTGTCCCAATCTCTCGATACCGTTCAGTGACAGACATCAGCATAGCGTTTGTTATCCCTACACCACAGACTAACAACGAAAGGGTAATCAGCCATATCTGTCTAGTATGGGCCGCCTTCTCCCCTTCGGTCCCAATCTCAATTCCTTTTGTTTGCAGTATAAGATCTATCTTGGGGTCATTTGCCTGCCTCAAGCTCCCGATTATCGCATTGGATGTCCAGATTGACATAAGAAATGCTATGGCCAGCACAATACCGCTCATTGTCACCACAGAGCGCCCCAGTCTGACTCTCAGGCTCTCCAGACTGATCTGCACCGCCTTGCTGAGGGGAAGCACTATTTGCCTTTGGATCTTGTCTTCGGTTTTGGAAACCGTTGCTCTGTTTTCCATCTCTTAGTTATCCTCTGTAAATTGGAGGTTGCGAGGTTCCTTTTGGGGTCGGAATCTGAAATCCGATCATCCTTTTTTGGCCGAGAGTCTTTAGAAACTGAAGCAATGCTACCTCCGCCTCTTTATATTCCAGTTTATTCTCTGCTGCCAGGGTCTCAATCATCGTCTCTACCGTATGCTCACCGTCACACATTCGCCACACCCGTGCGCCCAGAGAATCCAGCTCTACTACCTTTCTTTCAGGAATATGGAAAATCTTGGAGAGAAAACCCATCCCTTTCGATTCTTTTCGCCTGAAGACAACCGACACTTTGTTATCTTCATGCTTCCATTGCAATACCTGGTTCCGCATCGGCCTGGAGTCAAGCATCTGCTCTCTGGAAATGTGGGTTTTCTTCCCAAACATTGCTCTTTCTTTTCAAGAAGCAGAAGGCAAAGTATCTGTACCTATTTAGCCACCAGGGCAGAAAGACACAAAGGAAATACGTATGGAATTAAAAGATTCACTATTTGGTCTTGGTGTCTTAGTGTCTTTGTGGCTAAACTGTTACAACAATCTCAATGACAGCGGACATTGTCCACCACCTTCTTAACATCGCAGGTGTTCTTGTATCTGTCCATAACCACCAAGATGTTATTCACCTTTGGACAGAACCAAGCGTAGAGGTGAATTTTGTCTCTGTTAAGATGCCGGGCCAGAAAACCTCTTCTCTTTCCCTGCATTGCCAATCCTGGATGCTTGTGTATCGATTTCTCCTCCGGGGTGAGTCTAAATCTCTTGAACACAGGTTTAAATCTCTCGCGCACCCAATCCCCCAAGGGGTCTTTCTCAAGTACTATTTGCCCCAGACTGAACTTGTTAACCTGAAGCCTCTGGTCCTGGGCACTGAAGTCCAGTCTCACGTGGCCTGCCAGCAGATGATATCCATCCATGTGGAACTGTTGAGGTACGGCTACATCTAAGCCGAAAAGGGCCCAGCGACAGCGAGGAGAATCTCTCTCCACCTTCAGTGAGGAGGTAATTTTGACTACTTTGGGCTCAAGTTCCTCGTCCAAGCTGCCCAGGATCCTTAAAAACACCACTCGGTTGTGTTTACCTCCAGTCTGCAAGCAGAGATTATAGGCCTGAGAATCGGCCTTCCAGTAGAAGAACTCTCCTTCAAGCTTCTTATCTATTGGATAGTTAAGATCTCTTTTCACAGAGAGAGGCAGTTTCTTTTTCTGGGCTTTCTTCTCGATCTCATGGATCTGTCGTTCAACAAATTTCGCTATTTGGCCCGGCGGCGTTCTTTTCCAGATAAGCTGGATTCTTTCCACAAAAGGATCGTCTATTCTCAAAGAACCTTCTCTCTCGTCTCCCTGAATCTTTCCTACCGACCACTTCTCAGGGATGAGAAAAGAGATACCACACCAACTGAAGAGTTTCCAGTCCTGTCGCATGACAATGAGGGAAAACCTTGTCTACTTCCGTACTTATTGGGTCTTTAAGTTCGTAAGGTAAAGCGTCTTGTATTCTTAGAACACCACCTCTGAAACTGACTTGGCAATCATAACGATAGATATCGAAGTCATTCCCACCAGGCCCATCCCACAGGCATATCCGGCCAAAAGAATCGGGGCATACGCCCGCCACCTCTCTTTTCCAAATCGCTTGACGAAATAGAATCTGCTGAACACAGCGCCCAGGAAATAAGGAATGAACTGCCCTCCAAACAATGTAACACCTCCGACGATACCGTAAAAGATCAAGCTTGGCACGCTGAGCGCTGAAAGGACAGCAAACAGCACTCCCCCAAATCCTGCCCCAGCGACCATATATTTGACCTTTAAGCCCTCTCTTATCAGACCGGTTCCGCCTTCTATGTTGGAAGACGCCCACAGGGCTTGCCAGGTTGCATGAAACGGCCACACCCTGTGTACGAAGGGATAAGCCGCCGATGGTATCGGCCCCAATTTCCAGATCAACGACCAGAATATGAAGCTGCACACCAACATCAGGCCTACGGTCAGTGCCACCATTTTCACATAGCTACCGAATTTTGTTTTGGTGAGTTCCATCTGCTTGAAGGTCTGAGCAATTGTCCCATGCTGGAACATAGGGACAGGTGCAAACCAGATGTCTGCCCCTTTGTATCCCGACAGGAAAAATGCTCCCTCTCTGAGACCCCAAAAGCCAGTCCCCTGGGCACTGCCGGTGATGCCCAGCATCCTCGCCGCCACATAAGAGGTGAACGGGGTAATGACAAATCCAAAAAGCACTATAAACAAAACCGGAAAGCCTGGAACCAGCCAATGGACAAAAATGACAAAAGCCAGAGTACTTGCCACCCAGAAGAGCAAAGCAAAGATGATCTTTATGTCACCCCTGCCCTCAGGCAGATCACCGGCCTTGATCCCGCTGCTAATCGCAGCACCGGTTTCTTCCCTACGCCTACGCCTGCGGATTGATGTTCTGATGAGAACACCCACGCCGATAAGGAAAACTGTTATACCAAATCCTATACTCGCAAAGCTCATCCAGAAATCCAGATCATTGCTTATCCGGGTGGGGATAAAGGTCATTCCGGGAGACCATTTCCGAAGAATGCCCAGGTGGTAAAGAATAGGATTGGCAATCAAAGTTCTGCCCACGCCACCGATAAACATACCAACCATCACCCAGAATGGAAGAACCATACCAGCGAGGAAATGTGTCAGATTTGTCGCTATCACCAAGGACGCCGCAGGAAGCACCACCTTCAGATGAATAGTGAGATCTATCCAGGGAATCGGTATGATCGATACTGGCTCGGTCATCAATACATTTGACAAGGTAGGCACTACGATGTAGAGGGCCCCATATATCACCCCGATCATAGAGCCAATGCTGAACACCCGCCATTTCCAACCCTCTTTCTTAGCTGAAGTCTCCGCTAAGGCAGTAGCACCGCCCGCGGTCACCGGTGCCATAGGAAAGGAGAGCCTCTCAATGTCCGCTGTGAACCGAAACAGCACATATCCCAAGCTGATCTGATTAACATAGAACAGGAGCTGGTAGAGCACCAGGACCACTATTGGGAGAACCCATACCTTGTGCAAAAACGATCTGGTCAGGAAAATCGGGGATCCAGGTCTTGGAGTGAGCCAGGCGGGGATATGGTTAACCAATCCCACAGCCTGAGGCGAGTTGACGAAATACTGATCCCAGATCTTCGTGGAAAAGGGTCCTCCAAACATGGCGGCACCGACACCAAACTTAGTTCCTCCTACAGCCAACAGTCCAGCCGCTACCCAATAGATGATAAATATCTCCTGTGTCTTCAACCTGACGAAGGCCCGCTTAGCAATTTCAACGAATAATATAATGGTCACCCACTGGGCAGCCCCTTGCATGGTCTGTCCCATAATCAACCCCAGGTAGATCGTGGCAGGCATCATAACAACACCAACAAATAACGCAGCCCAAAGGGTCTTTATGTTGAACCCGTGCTCATAGGGTGCATCTTCCGGCATGATCCGGTAGTCTTCCTGGAGCTCCTCTTTTTTCTCCTCTGCCAATTTTCTCTCCCTTCCAAAGACATTGATCTGGACAGATTAAAACAGGTTTCATACAAGGCAAAAGACAATCTCAAGCGTAGTTAGCAAGTCCTTGCACTTCGCATTCCAAACTCCACACTTCCCACTTCTTAGGCCCTCAGCATCCTCTTCCCCTCAGCGGTATACTCTTCCTTCATTCCCGGTGGCACTGTCCTCCAGACTAAGAAGCGCTTCCTGAGGGAATGCAAGAAGCCCCGGTTGAGTCTCTTCCAAGAGGCAACCTCACCTGAGACCCGGTGAATGCTAACAACGATTTTGTAAATGTTATGTTCCCCGGTGGGAATAGCATCGAAGATCACAGTCTGGTTCACCCCCAGGTCATATGGGGCAAGCCAGGTCACCAGGGATATTCTGTACCCCAGGTTGTCGTCGTACTTTATCGATGAAAGCTTCACATCCCCGGCAGTAAAATCACCAATTGAGCCCTCTCCGTAGGAGTCAAAAACCTTTGCTAAGTAAACATACATCCCTAAGACCTCAGCTCCTCCAACGGTGAAAGGAAAGTCAAACTTCCAATCGTCCCCTTCAGGTTCTGGCAGATGCCACTTTCTGGTAACATCGGGCACTGCCATATTTGCAGCTTTCCTGGCTGGATACAGTGTTGAAAGCAATACTGTTGCCATCACAATCACGGTTGACCAGATCGCAGATAGAGAGGAATAGTTCAACGACATCCCCCCCAGCTTACCCAGGGATAGGAGTATCTTGGCGGTGCTTTGTCCGATGAGATAGCCTCCCACAGCGCCTATGGTAGCGAAGACAGCGGCTTCGGCAATGAACAGAGCAGCTATATGAACCGGCGCCAGCCCGACTGAACTGTAAATCGCGATTTCAGTGTACCTTTCGTACACTGCCCCCAACATCGTATTCAGGACAATCAGGGCAGCGATCAGGATAGGGATAAACAGGTTGGCCATACCTGAGAGTGAGGTTGCACCCAATGAGCTGTACACCTTCACCTCATCGTCAATTCCCACAAACATAGTTAGGGCCACCCGGGACATAAACTCCTCTATATCGGAAATGAAGTCCGCGGTCGGATTGCCTTGTTCATCTTCAAATGAGGTGATTGCCACGGAGTTCAGTGTCCCCCCGATATCCATCACATAGTCATGAGGGAGGATTATCACATTGCTTGCCTCTAAGTGAAGAAATGCCTGTATGGGCGCAGTGGCCTGAAGATTAGGATCTTCTTTCAATGCCTCTGTAAGCTTTGTCTTCTCGGTCACCGTATCCACCGGGGTGAGTTTCTCATCGTCCATCCCTCTGAATTTATTAAACTTTTCTGAATCAATGATCCCGATGACCCGGAATTCCGAGCCGAGCATCTTGATCCTTGCCCTGCCAATATCATCCGGGGTTATGCCCACCAGGCTGGTCATATCGCTGGGCAGGATGCAGACCTTTCGTTCGCCCTCTTTGAACCAGCGGCTCTTCCCTATCAATAGCTTATCCAATCCGGTTGCCTGAGACTCGTGCGGGACCATACCCAAAAGTCCGTTGGCAAAACTCACCTTTCTTGTGGGAAAGGCCTGGAAGTTAATATAGACCTTCTCGCCTTTGGTCTTAGCCATATACCAGGAACGGGGCAGTATTGTAGCTTTCTCTGCGAAGGCACTTTTTATATACTCCAGCACCGAACCCTGTAATGTCCTCCAATTCCTGTCCCTGATCAATCCTCCCTGATAGGGCGGTTTGTTGTCACGAGGCAGCTTGTAGAACTTCAGCGAAGTACTTATCGAGGTGAAAGACAAGACGGTAAAGGTCAACAATATCAGGGTCGTCGCTGTCAGACCTGTTCTCAACGGCCTCTTCCTCAGGTTTGACACACCCAAAGAGACGGCGGCACCGGTCGCGCTCAGCCTCCCCACATCTGCCTCATGCACTCCAGAGGCAGTCCGCTTCATCTTCCGAATCTCCTGGCTGAACTTCGATACCACTAATGTCAGCACAACGGCGCTGAGTGCCAATGTTATAAATGCCAGAAAGATAACATACGCAGATTTACTCAATTTGAATGCCGGATGAACAAATTGCAGGATTATGAAAACGATTACAAATACGCTCGCAACCCCTAAGATCTGTTTGGTAATGTTCTTGGACCCAAACAGCAACCTCTCCATGAAAAAGGAGAAGGGCAGAAGCAGAGCAAAATAGAAGATGATCCCCCTGACGGTATCATTTGCTGTCTCCTTCACATCCGGATATCCCCTGGCCTCTAAGCCCCAAGCCCTCCTCGCCGAGGCTATGAACTTGTCATATTGGAAATCTGCCAGGTGTTTTGTTGCTTCTTCTAAGGCTATCTTGCTCTCGTGGTGAAGCTTTTCGATCCTTTCGTTTCTAACAGCATATTTCAACAGGGTTTTCAGCCTGACGTCGTCTATCACCCACATATCTTTGGCGGTTTTATACGCCGGATTGAAGAGCACCCCGGACGATATGTCATAGCCCTTTCCCAACGCTTCGGTCAAAATGGATGGATTTACCTCTTGTTCACTGGGGGGATTCTCTAACATCTCTTGGGGGGCATTCGTCAGGAGATACCTTATCCCAAACAGGTCTGTGCTCATCAAGATCTTCACCTTTGAACCAGGTCTGGCGAACACAACCGCCGCTTGAGTGATGTTAGTCTCGCTCTGGCTCTGTTTTGTGGCCTTAGGAAATCCAAGTGTGAACCCATAAGATTGAGGAACAGAATCATCCGGTCCCAGTATCTGGACGATGTCCAGTGCACTGAAGTATCTGGAATCAATTATGTCGAATAGAGTTAATGCCTCACACTCAAACACCACCTGTATCATCTCAAGTTTCCACCAATTGTTCCCCACTTGCATGGGGTAGTCCCAGTTCCACTCCAGATCAGGGGCGTAGACGATCTTCCCTCCTTCATTCAGTTTATAAGCCCTAACTTCAATTGTGCCTCTTTTTTGCCGGATGTTTTCAAAATGAAACACACCTGATGAATCGGTCTTGGCTACTTGCAGTTTTCTCACCCCGGCGCACCGCTTCCAAGATGATACGGTGGTGGTGTAGGTGACAACTGCCCCTTCTATGGGGCTATTTGGTGTAATCCCCTCCTTTGGATTGTACCAATAGATGTGTCCCTTTAAGTCGTGAGCCTCGTCCTTCAGTTCCAGCTTTAGACTGGGGAAGAACTTCGCATCCCTGAAAGCCCTCGACAAAACGCCCGCGATTGCTTTGGTTTGGGCGGTGAGATTCTCAATATCCACATATTCCAGCCTGTCCAAGGGGGTATCCACCCGTTCTCTGATATCATCCGGAGTGACCAAAGACACCCCGTGCCTACCAACAAAGACCACCGCCTCGCTGTCAAAGGCGAGGGGAGTGGGCAGGTTATCCTTCCAGGTCCTCTGAGGCGGCGTGATGGCGTTTATGAAAATCTGCGGCTCCAGCTCATCTCCGGATTCTCCTGGAAAAACCTCTTTAGCGTAAGCGCAAAATTTCTTGGCATAAGGGGCAAAGGCGTTCTTAACGAAATCATCGGTCACCCAAGTTGGAAGATAGAACGACCCCAGACAAAAGGTTGCTACCTGGTCGTTGTGACTGGAAAGGTCAAGACCGATAAACAGGTCGAAATCGATTTTCTCGCTCTCAGCCATTTTGTTCAGGAAATAGCTGCTTTGCCGAGAGTGTCGATGCAGAAAATCGTTGATTCCTGCAAGTCCCTCAAAATGTGCAGATGTGGCCAAAAAGAGTATTGAATATTTTGGTCTGTATTCCTTCATCGCCCGGGCAATTTGCAGCAACGTTGTTATCCCACAGGCATTCTCAGCGCCCGGTGACAATCTGGGAACCACGGACATCGCATCGTAGTATGCCTCAAGAACGATCAGTTTATCCTTCCATTTCGCAGGGCTCTCCCCGCTCTCGACCGGCATAGACTCGTCCAGTCCAGGAAGATAGCCGTAGATATTCTTGGCCTCGATCTCCTCCCAATCCATCTTTGCGGTCAGCCTGACTTCGTTTCGTCCTGTCTCTGCTATCTTCAGAAGTCTCAGAGCATCTTCCTTCTTCGCCCAAAATCTGGGGATGTCTGCCGGGACCCTTAAGAACTTTTGAGAGGCCTCACCTTGAGTGACGATGTCGTTGTCAAAGAAGATTATCGCTTGCGCACCAAGCATCCGAGCATTTATATAATTCCTACCGGAGTCGAAATCCAACAGAACAACACTGCCCTCAACCCGTTTGTTATTGTAATCCTCAAATTTCCCTTTCTTGCCATATATCAGATTTCCAGAGATCCCGTTTTCAGGCAAGGATGATGTCCTTACATCGTTGGGCCACAAGCAATAAAGCGGGATCTCCTCTCCTGAGGAAGAGACACCAAGTTTGGCTCCTTTGTCCACCGGGATTACCACCTTGAAGCTCTCGGTCGTTATTCTCTCCAAGCCGAGCTTTTCAAACTCGTCTTTTATGTACCGATAAGCCTCTTCGTTTCCCGGGTATCCCACAGCTCTTGACTCCCAGGAAGTAAATTGAGCCAAGGTCTCCCTGGTGTTCTCCACGGTGATTGGATCCAACGCCCTCAGTAATTCTTTTTCCACTGGAGGCAGAAGAATCTCAGCCCTTTCCTTCGCTGGCCTCACAAACTTGCTGAGTATCTCCTCTGTGATGTAAGAAGGGTTAAAGACAGTGACCGAGGAGAGCATAAGAGCTGCGATCACTATTATCAAATATTTGCCAAGCCTGCGCATCATAAATCTCCCCTTCAACAGCTATCGAATTGTCTAAATTTCAATAAGTTCAAAGATTGTCTAATTTTCGGAAGCTTATCATGAACTCAAAGCGATCTTGGAGATTTTTGAAATCTCTGAAATTTTTGAAATTAACCCGTGGACAGCCTCTTCAAAAACAGCACACAGATAGTTGCGATTAGTAGTCCCGGTATCAAGATTGATGTTATTGTTATGGTTGAAAATCTGTTCTTGCTGGGTGGGAATTCTGACCCTTGAGCCAACTCTTTTTTTAACATAAAAAGCCGCTGCCAGGTCTTTGCAGAAGTGGCAACGTTGTTAACCTCTTTGACGTAAGACTCTAATGCCTTTTCTTTCAATCCCTCTCTTTCGTAGATAAGCCCTATATGATAGTTCGCCTCAGGGTACCAATCGACTATCGTTAGAGTCCTTTCAAGGTAGTCCAGGGCCTTATCGTCTTGATTCTGTCTCATAAACAACAACCCGAGGTTATAGAGAACCTTCGGGTTGTCGGGCTCGATCTCCAAGGCTTGGCTTAAAATAGCGTGAGCCTGCTGGTATTTCTCCATCAGTGATAAAGCTATACCTGTGCGGAGCAAGGTGTCCACATGTCTTGGATCTTTGTCTAAGGCTTGCTTCCATACCCCGATCGCTTCCTCATATTTCTTGTCACGCAGCAGCCAATCACCCCTCTGATCCAGCTCTTCTATGTCCATAGTTTGAATGCCTGGTTCGCCAGAGACCGAAGGGCTTTCAGGGCTTGCCTGAGATGAGAAAAGGATCACTGCGAAAAAGCAAGAAAGGAGAGCCGGGAGGCGAAGGTACCCCCTTTTCCTGTCCAGCTTGTTACCGTTCGTCTTTTCTCTTTCAGTTTGATTTTTCATGAGAGCCCTTTGTCTTCCCTATCCGACGCACAAAAATAATTAATAGAACGCCCAATGCCAAAAATTGGATGACCTTAAAGATACCCCCCTGCCATCCTAATATCATTGGCCACAGGGAGAAAATGGCCAGGATGATCAGCACATCCTCAACCAGAGTTAGGGGGTTATGGCGTCTTTCCATTGGCGTCTTTTTGCTCCGGTTCATTTGCCGCACGGTTCAGTATCCGATTACACACCTAATTGAAGAACAGCCTATTTCTCGGGCTCTTTGTGTTTCTCAGTCCCCTTGCTTCTCACCATCCACTGATCTCATGGCCCAGTCCGAAGAACCATCCCCAATCTATCAGGTTGCCGATACCGGCAGCAAAGAAGTGCCCTAAAACTATCCCTAAAAAGAGCGGCAAGGTTTTCCGATACAAGGAAACTCCACCTACTTTATTAATGATCATTTTGATACCCCAGGCAAGGAATATGGAGAAGGCAGCCTGCTGTATAGGCAAAGTTGAAGCTACAGTGTAACCTAAGGGATGGATGGGCCACCAGAGAAATGTGTATCTCATAAATGTGAGCCCGCCCATGACTACTGCCCCTATTCCCAGAAACAGAAGCCTTTTCCAGTCCGTTCCATAAGGGTTTACCATATCGGTAACCGAATTCTCATATGGTAAGGTTGCCCCAGCTCTGAATATAAACCTGCCGTAATTGTATGCCCCCTGTTCATATCCCATAGAGAGAGTATACCATATAGACACGGAAATACTCACAAGTAAAGCGATACAAATCGCTAGCAGAACTTCTTTTTTCTTTAATTTGATAGCATCAGCTAACTTGGCAGCGTGAGCGGCACTGGAGATAAAATGGGCCTTTATTTCAACAATAGCCGAATAGGAGAGAGCCAGGGCAGTCATACTCGCAGGTGAGATAGCGTTGCTTCCCAGGATATAGGCAGTGGTAACCTGAGACACTTGCGGAGCCCTTATGTAAACCAATCCCCCCTCTGCTACCACTCTGGCAATCCCGATATAGAAGATTATGGCAATAGGTACAAATATAAACAATACCTTAGGCTGCATTCCTGCCTGGTAAAGCCAGGAGCAGACATACATCAGGCCTAAAATAAGCCCAAAGACAGCAGTTCGGTAGGAGAGAAGTTCTCCCGAGTCATCCACTTCACAGTGTTTACTAAAAGCCTTCCGGAATACATCTTTAAGGTGCCTTCGGGCCATCCACAGCCCCCACAGCACCATAAATATCATTGCCCCGGCGCCCTGCCAACCGATGGTGGGATAACTGGAGCAATAGGTCTTAGCCGAACCAAGGCTAAAGCCTATCCGCGTAAAAATACCCACTTGAATAACTGACAAAAAATAGAACAACCAGATCCCAAGCAAAACATCTAAGCTCATCAAGTAGGCTAAACCAAGTATAGGAAAAGATATCACCATTGCGATCGCGGGAAAACCCCTGCCGAAGGTGATCCCGCTGCCGATCATTATCCTGGCGCCAGACATAGGGATTCTGGGAAACAGAGGGTTGAACCAATTAAAAATCATAAAACCCACAATTATCGTGGGAATAGCAAAACCAATCCAGAAACCTCGACTCTTAAATAAACGAGGAAACAAAGACTTATTCTCCACGCCTTCCACCATCTGCAGGGGAACCTGCGCCAGGGGGAAAATCAGCCTCTCTTTCTCTACCCATTGTTTTCTCAGTATAACAATTATGCAGAAAAGAACAAAGAACAGCGCCGCAACAAAACTAAACCACCAGAACAGGGGAATCACCCAGGCTCCCCAAGGGATTTTAACCCCTTCTGGAAGTCCCTCAAAAAACCACGCCATTGCCCCTGTTTTGTTGCTGGGAACAATCCAGTCCGGTATGTGGGGGTGTAAATATTCCGCCCAATGGTTTTCCGGGGTGGCAAAATAATAGGGGGCGGCAATGGTAGCTATTAGATGACCAGTGAGACCATAGGTTGGGATCGATGCCCCCACCAACCCCATTATGAATACAATAATAAGTTCGGAAACAGAGAGTCCGAATTTAGGATTTGCCAGCTTAAAAATCACATTTAAAACAACGACCACCAGAAGAAACAGAAAGACCACCGCCAACGGCATGTAGTCGTCGGTTATTAGAGAGGAGTGGATTCGGTAGATAGAAAAAGGGCCCCACATATTGATAATAACTGCTATAGCAACCCCTATGAGAATTGAACGGAGCGTCAATCCGCCAAATCTGCCCTGTGGGGTGTTGGACATTCACCATCTCCTTTCTATCGCAACTGATTTCCAAAAGCAACTGGTGGGCGATGCTGGATTTGAACCAGCGGCCTCCTGCTTGTAAGGCAGGCGCTCTGAACCCCTGAGCTAATCGCCCACTAACGGACAGAAAAACTCACTGCCTCTCAGGCCTGTTCCTTGACTCCTTTACTCCTGCTTCACGGTGACCACGGAGTAGAATTGCCACTGGAATTATGACACAGTAGCCAACCACCA
>JAUWEO010000039.1 GCA_030608245.1 Candidatus Latescibacterota bacterium | reverse complement strand
GCATTGATGAAATTGGATCTGCCGACGGGAGTAGATGTGGAAATTAAGGTATAAGATGAACGGAATAATTGGCAGAAAAGTAGCTATGACCCAGACATTTAAGGATAACGGGAATTCAGTGGCAGCCACCGTGATTCAGGTTGGTCCGTGTCCCGTGGTAGGAGTCAAGAGAAAAGAGAAGCATGGCTATGATGCTGTGCAGCTTGGTTTTGGTGAGACTAAGCCTAAAAATGTTACTCGTCCCTTGCGAGCTATCTTCGAGAAGGCTAAGGTTCCTCCAATGAAAGCGTTGAAAGAATTTCACACTGAGGGGAAAGAGCAGCTCAAACCTGGAGATTGGGTCAATGTAGAGATCTTTAAGGTAGGAGAAAAGGTGAACATTCAAGGGGTGTCCAAAGGCAAAGGGTTTGCGGGAAGCATTAAAAGATGGGGTTTTGCCGGTGGCCCCAAGACTCATGGCCAGTCAGATCGGCACCGAGCGCCCGGTTCTATTGGGGGTTCCTCTTCACCGTCACGGGTGTGGAAAGGACAGCGGATGGCCGGCAGGATGGGTGCTGCAAATGTGACCGTGAAAAACTTAGAAGTGCTTGAAGTTGACTTAGAAAGGAACTTAATAGTAATCAAAGGTGCCGTACCAGGACCGAGGAAGGGAATTGTTTTCCTGAGACGCAGTACCTAAATGGGGAAGAGTATGAATACAGCAATCAAGATCTTCACCCCGGAAGGAGAAGAAGCGGGGAGGGTGCAGTTACCTGGACAGATATTCGGTATCCAACCCCACCCGCATGCCCTCTGGATGGCAGTGAAAGGATATTTGGCCAATCGCAGGCAGGGTACTGCTTCCACGAAAGGGCGGTCTGATGTGAAAGCCAGTGGCCGTAAGCCCTGGCGGCAGAAAGGAACTGGAAGAGCCAGAGTAGGGACAGTTGCATCCCCGATCTGGGTAGGAGGCGGTGTAGCCTTTGGTCCCCATCCTCATCCTTATCATCTAAAGGTTACCAAGAAACTTAGGCGATTGGCCCTGAGATCCGCTCTCTCTTTAAAGGCAAAGCAGGGACAGATAATTGTGATTGAAGATCCCTCGCTTCCTGAACCGAAGACCAAGAAAATCACCCAGTTGCTCAGAGTGGTGGGGATTGAGGACGGCCAGAAGGTGTTATTCTTAACTGGGAGCAAATCTGCTGAGCTTATTAAGTCTTGCCGCAATCTCCCTTACCTTAGACTGAAGTTAGCTAAAGATGTTTGTGCTTATGACTTACTGGATTCAAAGATCTTGGTTTTGACTGAGAGCGGACTGGAAGAGATCAAGGGGGTACTGTTAGAATGAACGAGGCCAGAAAACTCGTAATTCGTCCAGTGGTTACAGAAAAGGCGATGAAATTAAGGGACTTACAGAACAAATATGTCTTCGAAGTAGCCAAAAACGCTAATAAGATTGAAATAGGGAAAGCAATAGAGGAGATCTTTGGTGTAGGTGTTACCCAGGTACGGACTATTTCCATCCATGGGAAACCCAGACGATTTGGGAGATTTGAGGGAAGAAGAGCGGATCGAAAGAAGGCTATCGTTACCCTTAAACAGGGAGATAGGATAGAGTTATTCGAGGAGGTATAGTAGAGTGCCGATTAAGAAATACAAACCAATCACTCCTGGACTTAGATTTAAGACAAGTCTGTCGTTTAAAGAACTGACAGGGACTGAACCAGAGAAGTCGTTACTTGCGCCGGTGAAAAAAACGGGAGGAAGAAATAACTTAGGTAGAACTACTCTGAGGCACAGAGGGGGAGGGCATAAGCGCCTACTGCGGATTGTGGATTTCAAGAGGGATAAGAGAGGAATTCCTGCCCGGGTACGTTCTATTGAATACGACCCAAATCGATCGGCTTGGGTGGCTTTGTTGGTCTATGCCGACGGAGAGAAAAGGTATATTATTGCCCCCATAGGATTGAAGGCTAATTATACGGTTATTTCAGGAGAAGACGTTGAAGGTAAGATAGGCAATGCTTTAGCCTTAAGGAGAATTCCTCTGGGCACAGTAATCCACTGTGTTGAGCTGATTCCGGGTAAGGGGGCACAATTGGCCCGGGGAGCAGGTACATCGATACGCTTAATGGCAAAAGAGGGGAACTATGCCCAGGTGAGATTGCCCTCTGGGGAAGTGCGGGCAGTAAGTTTGGATTGCTATGCCACTGTGGGGCAGGTTGGTAATGCAGAACATGGGAATGTTCAATTGGGCAAAGCGGGCAGAACTAGATGGTTGGGGAAAAGGCCAAAGACCAGAGGTGTGGCAATGAACCCCGTTGATCATCCTATGGGAGGGGGAGAGGGCAAAAGCTCTGGTGGCCGGCATCCATGCACTCCCTGGGGCAAACCCACCAAGGGGTATAAGACGAGAAAGAAAGGGAAATCATCCGATAAACTGATAGTTCAGAGAAGAGGACAATAACAGATGGCACGCTCTATTAAGAAGGGTCCTTATCTTGACCCCAAGCTTCTTAAGAAGATTCGCAAATCAAGTGAGACCGGTGAGAAGAAGGTTATCAAAACTTGGGCCAGGCGTTCGACGATTTCGCCGGAATTCGTAGGATACACTCTGGCGGTGCATAATGGGAATAAGTTCATTCCTGTCTATATCACTGAGAATATGGTAGGCCATAAATTAGGAGAGTTCTCCCCTACCCGCACCTTTCGCAGTCACGGAGGCAGAATGGCCGACCGGACAGCGGCAAGCAAGAAGAGATGACCTGATCCTTTTGGCCCGATCTGGATGTTATCATCCACATCGGCGCCACGAGAATTCACGAAGGAGTTTGGACTTGCAGTATATGCTAAGGTTAAGCAACATTTAAGTTCAACATGGAAGAGGGGTGAAAAAATGATACCTCTCTTGAATCAAATTTCACTATTGAATTATCGTTAAGCATCAGTGAACGCTAGAAGGAGGTAACAATATGAAGTCATTCTTGGGTATATTAGTCATCCTGTCATTAATCTTGACAGTTTCTTGTGGCGATTCACCGACTACAACAGAAAGTGTGGGTTTCATGATAAGTTCTTACCACTTCGTCAAGAATTTCTATTCAGGAGAAACAAACCCATCATACCTTATGATCCGTGGCTATTCTTCGTTTGATTCACTATTCGGAGTTGCAGCGGTAGGGGGCATGGATCGCTCGAAATTGATTACAGAGGAGAAGATGAAAGAAGGATTCGTTCTATCCATTATCTACCAGGGAAATGATATCCACAAATTTGATATTGAGGGAATCACTCTCAAGGATAATGAATTACGAGTGTATTATACTTCTGAAGTGACTCAGCCAAATGCTAGTTGGACGTGCAATTGTCATGTTACCACATTAATCGATAATTGCGAATTCAGCTCGATACTCTTATTTGAGAATGGAGATTTCCTCCCAAATGCATTGATAAAGGAATTGTGATTAGACAAGAATCGGCTGGAATTCTAACAAAAATGTGAACAGGGACAAGAACTTCCGCTTCGTTTTTTTCCGGGTACGCTTGACCTGGGGCGACCAAACAGGGGCAAAGAAAAAGAAATGACCTGGACATTCGAGGCATTGGATAAGCTTGTGTAAGGAGATTTCTAAATGAGTTTGGACATGTTCGCTCTTAGCGGGAAAAAAGCGGTGGTTATCGGTGGAGCAGGTGTGCTGGGTTCGGTGATCGCCAAAGGGTTGGGGAAGGCAGGTGCTCAGATCGCCGTCTGCGATATCAAAGACACTGGGGAGGCGGTGGAGAGACTCTTGGACGAGCGGATAAAAGCCAAAGGTTATTATATAGATGTGCTGAACACCGAGAAGATAAAGCTCTGCCACGGCCAGGTGATGAAAGATTTTGGCCAGGTGGACATACTGCTCAACGCTGCTGGCGGAAACATTAAGGGGGCGACGACCTCTGCCGAGATGAGCTTTTTTGACTTGCCTGTTGAAGGATTAGAAAAGGTGATAGCCCTGAATCTCTTCGGAGGGGCTATCTTCCCCTCTCAGGTGTTTGGAGAAACTATGGTGAAGAACGAAGAAGGTGGTTCGATCATTAACATATCCTCCATGAACGCCTTCCGCCCCCTGACCAGAATACCGGGGTATTCGGCCGCCAAAGCAGCGGTGAGCAACTTTACCCAGTGGCTGGCTGTCCATTTCACCCAGGAATATAATAAGAAAGTGAAAGTAAACGCCATTGCCCCGGGATTTTTCCTCACCGAGCAAAACCGGTATCTTCTTTTGGATGAGAACGAAAAATTGACCGCCAGGGGGGAGACGATCATTGCCCATACTCCCCTGGGAAGGTTTGGCGATCCCGAAGAACTCATCGGTGCTTGTGTTTGGCTTGCCTCCGATGCCAGTCGGTTTGTCACTGGAATAGTCATCCCCATTGACGGAGGATTTAATGCATTTTCAGGAGTGTAAAGAAACTTTGTAAACAGGATCCAGGAAACGAATATGGAAAAAGCAGATATAGGACTCATTGGAATGGAAGTTATGGGGAGGAGTTTAGCCCTGAACATAGAAAGCAAGGGCTACTGCGTGGCTGTCTTTAACAGGACAGCTTCCAAGACCCAGGCCTTTGCAGAAGGGCCGGCTAAGGGGAGAAATATCTTTCCCACTTATAGCATGGAAGATTTAGTCAGTGTATTGAAGCGACCCAAGAAGATAATGCTTATGGTAAAAGAGGGAGCTCCGGTGGATGCCTTTATTGAAAAGCTCCTCCCCTTGTTAGGCAAAGGCGATTTGATAATTGACGGTGGGAATTCCTATTTTAGGGATACGATGAGGCGAAACACTGAGCTTTCGGAAAAAGGGTTTCTGTACATTGGCACAGGCGTTTCCGGAGGAGAAGAGGGGGCACTGAAGGGACCCGCAATTATGCCCGGGGGGCAAGAAGAGGCCTATGCACTGGTGGAGAAGCTATTTGAAGATATTGCTGCCAAAGCCGGAGATGGGGTTCCTTGTGTCTCTTATGTCGGTCCCCACGGCGCTGGACATTTCGTAAAAATGACCCATAATGGCATTGAATACGGCGATATGCAGCTGATCGGCGAAACGGTTTGGACCCTTAAGAATGCTTCCAATATGAATTCGGAACAGATTGCCGACCTTATGGCCAAGTGGAACGGAGAGAATGATGTGCTTCGTTCTTACCTCATTGAGATTACAGCGGATGGTATGCGGGAAAAAGATAAGCAGACAGATGAATACCTGGCAGACAGAACCGCCGATATCACCAGAATGAAGGGAACGGGAACCTGGACGGTACAAAGCGCTTTAGAGTTATTAGTCCCTGTTCCCACCATTGCAGCGGCTGTTTTCTCTCGGGAAATGTCTCAAGATAAAGAGTTGCGGCTAAAGATGAACGAAGATTTGAATCTCGGGAAGACAAGGGAGAAAACGGAGAGGGCCGATCTTGTCCAGATCGCGCACGATGCCTTGTATGTGGCCAAAATTGCCTCTTACGCCCAGGGCTTGAGCTTATTGAAGGCGGCTTCAGAACACTATGGCTTCAACCTGAATATAGGGAAAATCACCCGAGGTTGGCGAGGTGGTTGCATAATCAGGGCCCAGTTCTTAGATGAAATTACCCAGGCTTACCAAGAAAATCCCCAGATACCGAATCTGCTGGCTGCTCCCAGATTCGCCAAGACTGTCAAGGAAAATATAAATAACTTGGTGCGTTTTATTCATATAGCTCACAGTGCAGGAGTGCCTGCTCTGGCTATGGACAGCGCCTATGACTATATCCTTCAACTGGCTACTCCTTTAATGGTTTCTGCCCAGGTGGCGGCATTACAGAGAGACTACTTTGGCGCTCACGGTTACTTTAAGACAAGAGGTGCAGAAGATCCCAGAATCATAACCACCGATGAGGGGAAGATAAGAGAATTTCATACAGAGTGGATGTTGGCCGGTCGTCCCGAAAGGGAGATAACAAAGTAGTCAGTTACAATAAGTAAGAGGGAGAGCTTGAATGGGAAGCAATGCAGTTATCGCCCAGTCGGGAGGGCCGACCGCGGTGATAAACAACAGCCTCCGGGGAGCGATCGATCAGTTGGTTGCTTCCGACAAAGTGGGCAAGATATACGGAGCCAAGATGGGGATACTTGGTGTTCTCCGAGAGGAGTTAGTAGATATCTCCACTCAGTCTCCCCAGCAGATAGCTCTGTTAGAGAGGACTCCCTCGGCAGGAACGATCGGTAGTTGTAGATACAAGATAAGAAATGACGAAGACTTAAATAGGATTGTGGAAGTATTCAAGGCCCACGACATCGGTTATTTCTTCTACTGCGGCGGCGGCGATTCAATGGATACGGCTCACAGAATAAATATATTGGCCAAAGAGAACGACCTGGAGCTAATCTGCACCGGGATTCCCAAAACGATTGACAACGATGTGGGCGGTGCTCTACAAGAAAACGGTACATTTGCCATTTGCGACCACAATCCGGGTTACGGAAGCACAGCCCGAAGTACGGCTATCAACATTTTGGAAGCAAACGAGGAGAATAAAGCAAGTTATACCAGCGACCCTGTGTTGGTGGTTGGGGTAATGGGGAGGAAGATCGGCTTTATCCCTGCAGCGGCCAGACTTGTAGACCCAGAAAGAAGAATGCCTCTGGTGATAATTCTGAGCGAAGCTTTGTCTAAGGACGATTATGCAGGGAACTTAGAGTTCATAACTAAGAGGGTTAACGAGAGAATAGAAGAATTCGGAAGATGCATCGTGGTGATCGGCGAAGGGGTCTCGGTGGGAGATCTGGGGATCTTACGGGACAGTTTTGGGAACGCAGAGTTCAGCGCTGCCCAGAAGACGGTCGAGCAGGTGGTCACAAACTACCTTAACGGGATGGATAGAAAAGACGCCCAGGGCAGAGCGCAGAGCAGGCTGACAGTCCGGGGGATAGCCAGATCAGAGAGGCCGGGCACCCGGCAGAGGCGGGAGATTGCCTACGCCTCCGAAACAGACCTGAAAGAGGCTTACCAGGTGGGGGCATACGCAGTGAAACTCGCTTTAGCTGGCGAGGGGGGATTTATGGCTACCATAATAAGAGAACCCGGCAGTCCTTACAGGATTAAATATGACAAGGTGCCTTTAAATACCGTGGCTAACTCAGAGAGAGAGTTCCCCAGACAGTGGGTTGCCCCGGACAAAGTGGATGTAACCGACGATTTCCTGAACTGGGCGCTGCCCTTGATCGGCGAGGCACTTCCCCGATTCACGGAATTCAGAGAGGTACTCGCTTCCCGAGAGTGCGGAGAATACGTGCCGTGGGGTTATAGGAGCTAAAATTCGGACCGATAGATGTCAGGAGAAAAGGACAGGAAATGGTTCTATCCAGATTGACCGAGGAACAGATAAGAGAAAATCCAGAGAGGCAGCTAAAAGAGTTTAAGCGGGGGAAAGATTTTTTGGTGGCGATCGATACCGATGGTTGCGTTACCGACAATATGAACGGAAAGCAGATGCTCATATTTCACCCCCAGTATATGGAATTCTATGGACTTTGGGATATCGAGTCTTACTTGCGCGAGGTGGCCGAATATTACAATCTATTTTCTGTAGACAGAGGCTGCAACCGTTTTGTCGCTGTGCAACTGACTCTCACTGCCCTCAGCCAAAGAGCGGATGTCAAAAAGGCCTTGAAAGAAAAGAACACCCAACTTCCCGACAGGAAATCTCTGGACGACTACCTCACCTATACTCGAGAGAATAAACTGGGACTGGGCAATCCCAGTCTGGAGAGATTCCTGGATAAGAATCCTACCAGCTTCGGTTTGTATAAACTCTTGGGTTGGAGCGAAGCGGTGAACAGGACTTTCCCCTACATATCGGCCCAAATTCCTCCCTTCAACAATGTTGGGGAATCTCTGGAACTGATGGCCCAGTATGCCGATGTCATAGTGGTTTCCAAGACTCCCTACAAAGACTTGGCCGATTACTGGGAGGCCCAGGGTATAGCCCGGTATGTCCAGCTTATCTGTGGGCAGGAAATGGGATCGAAGGGCCATCACATCGAGGTGGCCAAAAAATCCGGCGGATATAGAGACGACCAGGTACTAATGCTCGGAGATGGGGCTGGAGATTTAAAGGCAGTCAAGGCCAACTACGGTCTGTTCTATCCCACTCCGCCAGGGAAAGAACAAGAGGCCTGGGATGGATTCTCCCCAGCCTTTCAGGTCTTTATTAAGGGAAAATATGCGGGTGAATTCGAGAAAAAACTTTTAGATGAGTTTGACAAGTCCCTTCTCACTACGCCTTCATGGGAGGAGACTGACTATGACCATAGAAGCTCGTATCAAGGGAAACAAGAGATAAGAAGGTCTCTCTATCAGAGATTTAACCCGGAGGGAAGGCTGCTCATCCTGTAGTTGATTTTGGCCACTAAGACAGCAAGGCACGAAGATAAAACAATGGGTCTTTGCAGCTTTGTGGCTGATTATGACAATGAACATAGAAAAAACGGAGAGGCCTCTGAGCAGAGAAGAACTTGTCACTGTCTGTAAACAGGCTCTTCAACAGCGGAACTATAAGGACAAGAGGGTGCTGGTTATAGTTCCAGACACCACTCGTTCCGGACCGATAAATCTTTTCTTCCAGGCTATCTCAGAGCAACTTCTGGGCATGGTGAGTAAGTTAGATTTCATGATTGCCCTGGGGACCCATCCGATCTTAGATGAGACAAGAATATATCAACATCTGGGAATAACCAGAGAAGAAAGGGAGACCAAATACGGCAAGATCGGCATCTTTCAACACCACTGGGATTGTCCCGAACAATTGAAATATATCGGGGCAATCTCTCGGGAGCAAGTACGGGAGCTATCTCAAGGCCTTATGGATGAGGGCATTCCCGTGCAGATAAATAAAAGAATCTTTGAATATGATGAGCTTCTGATAGTAGGTCCTGTTTTCCCCCATGAGGTGGTGGGATTCTCAGGAGGATATAAATACCTCTTCCCAGGGATTGCCGGACCCGAGATCATTCACAAGTTCCACTGGATGGGGGCCTTGATTACTAATCCCAAGATCAACGGGGTGAAGGATACTCCTCCCAGACAGATCATCAACAAAGCGGTATCTCTGATAGGTCTTCCCATAACTCTCTGCTCCTTTGTGGAGAAAGAGGGGAAGGTGTTCGGGTTTTTCGCCGGTGGTGAGGAGTCGTGGTCAAAGGCGGCTGACCTGTCTGCCAGGATTAATGTCAAGTATTTAGATAGAGCATTTCACACTGTCCTGTCCATTGCTCCCCAGATGTACGAGGATCTGTGGACAGCAGGGAAGTGCATGTATAAACTGGAACCGGTGGTAGCAGATGGGGGAAGATTGATGATTTATGCCCCTCATATAACTGAGGTTTCCTACACCCACGGAGAGGCTATAGAAAAGGTGGGATATCACCCCCGAGACTACTTTCTGAAACAAATGGATAGGTTCAAAGACGTGCCGGGGGCAATCTTAGCTCACTCCACCCATGTAAAGGGGATTGGGACTTTCATAGACGGCAGAGAGACCCCTCGGATAGAAGTAGTGTTAGCTACCGGTATTTCAGAACAGAAATGCAGGAAGATAAATCTCGGCTATTTAGACCCTGAGCAGGTCAGGATACAGGATTACGCAGACAGAGAGGATGAGGGAATCTTGGTGGTGAGAAACGCGGGAGAGATCCTCCACCGGCCGGCGAGCGGAGAGGTGCCCGATATTGAACAGTTGTATTCAAAACCCCGAGAATGAAAACAGGGGAAGACGAAATAGTGCCCGAGGAGAAATAGATGCAAGCGAAGGCAGAAGCTAAATATATCAGAATATCCCCTCGTAAGGTCAAACAAGTAATTGATATGATAAGAGGCAAGGCGGTGGAGGAGGCATTAAACTTGCTCCATTTCTCTCCGAAAGCTGCCTGTGTCTCGGTGGAGAAGGTTCTTCGTTCGGCCATTGCCAACCTACTTGATCAAGAGGGCGGAGCAAAGGTCAATACGGAGGAGCTGGTTATCAAGGACATCCGCGTGAGTCAGGGGCCAACGCTGAAAAGATTCCGCCCCCGAGCCATGGGGAGAGCTACCCCAATCAAAAAACGGTCAAGTCATATCACAGTGGTAATTGGGGAAGAAGAATAGGAGGTTTCAAGTGGGGCAGAAAACACACCCGATAGGATTCAGATTAGGAGTTATCAAAACCTGGAAATCGAGGTGGTTCGCCCGGCATAATTTTTCCGAGCTGCTCCGGGAGGATCTGATGCTGCGCAAGTATGTGAAGAGC
>JAUWEO010000007.1 GCA_030608245.1 Candidatus Latescibacterota bacterium | reverse complement strand
GGCGAGCTGATGTTTGCGACATGTTCACGACACTGTTTGCGACATATTTGCGACATTTGCTGTGACAAGCTATGACGAAATGGTGTGACAAAACCTACGACAAACTCACGACGGGACTCGCGACGGAAGTGGAGCCGTGAGCAAGACCCACACTGAAGCAGCCTTTGAATCCGCCATAGAACGCCACCTGCTCACATCCGGCGTTATCCATCAACGAGCTTCAAAATGCCTATTCTGAAAACAGAAGCGATTGTGCTGAGAAGTTATAAGTGGAGCGAGACCAGCAATATTGTCACCCTCTGTTCCCGGGATTTCGGTAAGCTTAGGGCTGTGGCTAAAGGGGCCAGAAGGCCTAACAGTAGATTCGACAACTGCTTGAACCCTATTACGCAAAGTCAAATTCTTTTCTATCCCCGGAAGTCCGGAGGGCTGGATGTTCTAAAAGAAGCGTCCAGCATCAACTATTTTCCCGATCTGAAGCAAGAACTGGAAAAACTTGCCTACGCCAGTGCTCTGTGTGAATTGACAGAATATCTCACCCCCGATGGCCAGACTGGTTCATCTGCCTATTATGCCCTGCACCAAACACTGAACAAGATGGAAGATTCGCCCTTAGAGGATTTTAAGAAGCTGCTCTGGCATTTCGAGCTGAGGATGTTCGCTGTAGCAGGTTACCGTCCCCAGCTATGTGAGTGTGTCTGTTGCGGGGGTTCTCCTAAGAGCTTGCCAGTCAGTTTCAGCTTGGCTCAGGGTGGCGTACTCTGTGAGAAGTGCGAACAAAAGGATGCCGCGCGAAGGCAAGTGCACCCAGATACAGTCAAACTTCTGAGAATGCTCCAAAGCATAGAGATAGAAAAGGTGGGAAAGATACAGATCAGCCCATCTTTGGAAAGAGAGATTAAAGCTATATTAGAAGCCTTCTGGAGATATCACACCGAAGAGTACCGGAAGTTGAAATCCCTGCAGGTGCTGCGCCAGATCAGCCGAAATGCCGGCACTTGAGCTCAACCTTTTCTCGTTGAGGAAAAGATGAGGAAACTCCTTCTTTTTCTATTCCTGGTTCTGGCCCCCCTTTTCCCCCTGCGCGTCGAAGCCCAAAGGATGGTGATCTATATGGACTCTGGTCAGACAGACCACCTGAGGGCTTATGGACTTGTCTATTGGGCACTGACGCGGGGAATCAGTGTAGAGTGGCTGCTGAACTACCGGAGCGGCTCTTTTATGTTACAATATTCGGAGCCTGTAGCCCAGGAGGCTCGCATTCAGGGAGTCTCCTTTGCTGTTGTTGACGAAACGCAGAGCTCACAAGTCTATGCCCAGATAGAACAGAGCAATATGGAGGTTGTTCTCCTGGAGAAAGCTCCCCGGATCGTTGTATATATGCCCCCCACCAGAGATCCCTGGGACGATGCCGTTCGGTTAGCCCTCGACTATGCCCAGATCCCTTACGAAACACTGTGGGACCGCGAAGTGCTGGAAGGCAGACTTCAGGATTACGACTGGTTGCATTTGCATCACGAGGATTTCACCGGACAGTACGGGAAGTTCTACGCCAGCTACCGCAACCAGCCCTGGTACAAACAACAGGTGAGACAATGTGAACAGATGGCCCGAAGCCTGGGGTTTCTGAAGGTATCAGAGGAGAAAAAGGCCGTTGCCAGAAAGATCAAAGAGTATGTGCTGGCAGGGGGGTTTCTATTTGCTATGTGTTCTGCCACCGAGACTCTGGATATTGCCCTGGCGGCAGAGGCGACAGATATTGTCCCGGCTGTCTTTGACGGTGATCCCCCCGATCCCGACTGCCAGGCAAGACTCGATTTCTCCAAGGCATTTGCCTTCCAGGACTTTCGTTTAGAGCTCAATCCTCTGATTTACAGCTTCTCTGATATCGACACCACCCCCCAGGATTTGAGGGGTCTCAGAGGACCAGAGGGTGATGCCTTTGCCCTTTTTGAATTCTCCGCCAAATATGATCCCGTGGCCACAATGTTGACCCAGGATCACCTCAGGGTGATCAGAGGTTTCCTTGGTCAAACTACCGGGTTCAGGCATAATCTGATAAAAAAGTCTGTCACTATTTTGGCAGAAGTGAGGGGGACAGACGAGGTGAAATACATTCACGGGAATCTGGGCAAGGGGACTTTCACTTTCTTAGGGGGGCATGACCCTGAGGATTATACGCATCTGGTGGGTGACCCGCCTACGGATCTCACCTTCCACAAACACTCCCCGGGGTATCGGTTGATTCTGAACAATGTCCTTTTCCCAGCGGCGGAGAAGAAAAAGCAGAAGACATAGACAATTTCGGGGTGAATGATAACGGTAGGGAGCTGGGCCGCCGGGCGAGATTTATGCACAACCAAATCCAACCAAAGGTTGATCTCTAAAGTAAAGCCAAGCTTAATTTGCGGCCGTCGGTTGGCTGCGGGACTTGTTAGCTGGCCAATGGCAGGTGGCCTATTACCCTACAAAGAAGTCGAAGATATTCCCGAGCATGCTACTGTCTGCTTGATAAATCTCGGTGTACCGACATCTTGAACATATGACAGTGGTAAATTTCTTGGTCTGGATGTTGAATACTTTCGTCCAAAATCCACCCGCAGCCCTGAATTGATCGGTTTCATATTGGGTGTTTTGGCACTTTGGACAGTGGTAATTCAACCGGTTCATTTTTCCCTCCCCTAAGATACATGCAAAGGCTATCCAACGATAGAATCGAGCGGCTTCAAAAGCTGATCAGACAGTTCTTGAAGTCCGCTCCAATGACTTCTTTAGAAAATGTCGAGTGTTAGACCTCTTGGTTGCCTTTGTGATCACACTCCTTAGCTCCTGAATTCATTTGCCACCGGTAAGTTCCCAGCACCTCAGCAAAGTAGATAGTATGCTGTTCCGTGAGTGGGCGCTGCCTATGCTCCGGCGTCAGGAGCATATGTGGAGGTGCAATGCTAGTGTAGATTCGACACTCAACATTGATGGGGCACTCAAGTATTGAAGGGGCATGAACGTGCACGCTCGATACGGGAGTCAGACCGGCAGCTTTGAACTTGTCCAAGTCTCGCCCTGATTTCGTGCCACAAAGCTCTACTGCTGATCCAAGGGCATCATCCGGCACCGCAATGACGAATTCTGGTACTTGTTCAAGAAAGCGCCAGGAATAACGCATCGGTGCTACAGCAATGATAAAGATAGGATTGCCATGGTAAAAAGGACCTATCTGACCCCAGCCCAGCGTGAGCAGGTTCTGCTTGCCCGTCTTGTCAACAACAGTACACAGTACTCCGCCTCCACCATGCCGCATGCGATCGAGGATCTCACTCGTGCAAGTCCAAAAATTCAGGTCTTCAGATTCGAACACCATGGTCTCCTATCTGTCATTAAGGTTCCGGCTGCACAGCCTAACGATGCGCTCACCTGCTGGCAATGAGCGCCAGCGAATTGCCAGTCAGGTGCAAATCTTATTCGTTAGGCGGCGCCGATCACACTGAACCAGCTACCGAATGCCACTCTTGCCCCCCAGATAACGCTTCACTTTCTCCGGCCTGATCGGTTCTTCCAAGAGAATGGGATACCTGTTCCCATCCGCGCAATACTTGACGATTCTATCCCCGATGTGAGGCAGGAGCTCCACTCTCTCCAGTTCGGACAATGGTATCCACCTAACTGCCGTTTGATTCGGATCAGGTTCATCCGGCATGCGGGGACTAGAGTCTTTGCACAGCCTGCTCTCAAACACCAGGGACAGTGTATGTTGAGAACCGGCCCAGAACGAATTCCTCGTTGGCTCGTATTCAATGACGAACGCCAAGCGGCCAACTTCAATGTTGATGGATGCTTCTTCCCTCGCTTCTCTCTTGAGAGCCTCGATGACCGACTCGCCTGGATCTACCCCGCCACCTGGCAGATTGTAGTGAAGTCCAGTCTCGTCATTGAACTCGACGAGCAAAACAGATTCATTCTCGACAATAAGTGCCCTGGCCCCAACTCTAATGTGACAATCCATATCTCCAGTCCAATCAAGTGTGTAGTGCGCAGCGCCGCCTAACCTCAGATTATACTGCCTAAATGCCGTTTTATATTACGGCAATGTAAATTTTCTGTTGGAATTGTGGAACGAATACAATATCTTAGTCAAAAACAGATGAAATATTGAAATCGACAAATACTGAAGCAGAAAATCAAAGTCCGCTGAGATTTTTGAGTCTTCTCGATTCTCTCAGCGGACTCTGTGGAATAGCATCCTCCTTAAATATCTGAGCTTGTTTCTATCCGTAATGCAGATAGAAATGAGTATTTCCTGCTCCCGAACACGCCATTGACCTCCGTACCGGGGTGGAACTTACTCTTCTTTCTTCTCTTCTTTTTTCTCCTCCGTTGGTTTAGCCTCTTCTTTTTTCTCCTTAGCTTTTTCCTCAGCCTCTTCCTTTACCTCTTCCTTTGGCTCTTCTACCTTTTCTTCTTCTTCCTCTTCTTCTTTTCTCTCCAGCAGGTTTTCGTTATCCTTCTTTTTCCTCAACGCCAGGTAGATCAGCGTCTGACCGGCACTGTAGGTGGCAAAGCTGTAAGAGAAAGCGAAGAAGATAACCAGAATGAGCATGATCCCAGCGATGACCCCTGAGACCAACATCGTGCCACTGGCATCCTGTGCTTTGCTGAAGTCCGGCAAGAAGCACTGGCAGTAGGGGATTTTGCTCAGGATGAGCTCAAATGTCTTACAGGTGGGGGCAAAGGCAATGGCCTCTTTGGTCATCACAGCTAACTTGTTGCCCATAAAGAAGCGAGGGAACCACTGCATCAGCCCTAAGGCATTGACTGTGAAGATGGCGAAAATCCAGGAGGATAACCCAAGAGTGAACGCCAGCCAGCCCTGGTAGACAATAAACCTCCACGGCTGACTCCAGATGGTAGAGAAAGACTGGGTGATGGTCTCCACTGTGTCCTCACCCGTGGTGGCCGCGATAGCCGGGGAGAGTACCAAGGAGATAGCCAACACCAACCCCACGAACAAGGTGAGGAAAGCCCCCCCGAAGATCAGCAGCGAGATAATGGAGATTCCCAGTTCGCCAACATAGGGAATTCTGCCCAGCAGCCCAAAGATGAGGGCCATGACGAGCATAAAGACAATCATCACTAGAATGCCAATAGGGGAGAAGATGGTCGCCTTCCAGTGTTTAGCCACGAATTTCCTGGAGTCGCCCAGCGAATAAAAGTCGTCGCCTTTCAGCTGCTGGTAGCTGACCTTGGCCACTGCTGTAGCGGTCAGAAGCAGCACTACGACAGCAAAGAAAACGCCAACTCCGTAGATGACCCAGCTGTACCAGGCGAAGTTATCGGCCATTGCCAGAGGAAAGAGTTTATAAGCCCTCCAGATAGTACCCCATCCCAGGCCGCTGGCCAACAGAGCAACATAGGTGAGCACCAGATAACAGAGATAGGCTACGACTATCCCCAAAAAGGAGCCCCCCATTTTTTTGCCGCTCAGTCCCAATCTGGCAGCTTTGAAGACATCTCGGAAATCAAAATGTAACTCCGTCACTTTAAACCTCCTTTCAGTTTAGAAATATCTGTTAAAGGGTCACATTTTTCTTTAATATACACCACCTCGCTTTCGATGTCAACTTTTTTTCTTATATCTGGAGAATTGAACACTAAAAAATCCTGTAAATTGCCAAAATTGAAGTTCAAAACCTTCAAACCTTGCCGAAGTTGTTGGAATTTAGGCAACCTTTGGATTTTTGAAATTTAGGCAATCGACTGCTTTTTCAGTGCCGCATGGGCTGCTGCCAGCCGGGCAATAGGAACTCGATAAGGGGAACAACTGACATAATCGAGCCCTGCCCGGTGGCAGAATTCGATAGAGGCAGGATCACCACCGTGCTCGCCACAGATCCCTACCTCTAAATCAGAATTACTTTGCCGTCCGGCCTCAACTGCCATTTTAACCAGCGTTCCCACCCCCTTCTGGTCCAATGTCTGGAAGGGATTGGCAGACAAGATTCCGTTCTCCACATAACGCATCAGGAATTTGGCCTCAGCATCGTCTCTGGAAATTCCGAATGTGGTCTGGGTGAGGTCGTTGGTGCCGAAAGAGAAGAAATCTGCTACCTTTGCTATCTCCCCGGCGGTGAGGGCAGCCCGGGGGACTTCGATCATCGTGCCGAATTTATAGTCGATATTCATTCCCCTCTCTTCCGTCACCTTTTTGGCGGTCCCCTTTAATTGTTGGCGAACTGCTTTAAGTTCATTGACATGGCCAATAAGAGGGATCATAATCTTAGGATGCACATCGATGCCCTCTGCCTCGACCTCACAGGCGGCCTCAAGAATGGCGCGGACTTGCATCTGGATGATCTCCGGCATAACCAGACCCAGGCGGCAGCCCCGGAGTCCCAACATAGGATTTTGCTCCCGCATAGATTTCACCGCCTGAAGCATCCGCTCCTTCTCTGCCAGTTTGGTTGTTCCCGGTGCTTTTAGCCGCAACTCGGTTACCTCGACCAGTAGCTCATCGTGATCGGGCAGGAATTCGTGCAGGGGCGGGTCAATCAGTCGGATGATCACCGGCAGCCCGTCCATCGCCCTGAATATGCCCTTGAAATCCTCTCGTTGCAGAGGCAGGAGTTTATCTAAGGCAGAACGGCGCTGCTGTTCTGTTTTGGCTAAGATCATCTTCTGCACGGTGGGCAGACGGTCGGTCTCCATAAACATATGTTCAGTGCGGCACAGTCCGACCCCCTGGGCTCCGAACTCCCTGGCTCGGACAGCATCATCGGGGTAATCGGCATTTGCCCATACGCCCAGGCGTTTTACCTGATCAGCCCAAGTGAGGAGGGTTTGCAGCTCCGGAGTCATCTGGGCCTCAATGGTGGGGACTTCTCCCAAAAAAACTCTGCCGGTGCTTCCGTCAATGCTGATTGTATCCTCTTCTTTGACTACGATATCGTCTATGGTAAACTGTTTGGCCTCCAGGTCAATGGAGATCTGGTCACAACCGGCCACGCAAGGTTTGCCCATCCCCCTGGCCACCAAGGCAGCGTGGCTGGTAGCCCCGCCAACCTGGGTGAGGATCCCCTGAGCGCCGTAGAAGCCATGGACATCGTCAGGGGTGGTCTCAGGTCTGACCAGGATCACCTTTTCGCCTGCCTCACCTCGCTTTTCGGCATCATCGGCTGAGAAGACCACTGCCCCGGTGGCGGCCCCGGAAGAGGCATTCACCCCCTTGGCAACAGGCCCTGCCTCCACTCTGGGATCGATCTGCCGGTGAAGCATATGGTCTATGTGCTGGGGCTCGACCATCAGCAAGGCCTTCTTTCTCCCCTCCTCTATGTTCTCGGCAAGCAGACCTTCCCGGGCCATATCTACGGCGATCTTGACCACTGCCTGGCCGGTGGCTGTCGGTTTTCCTGACCGGCATTGTAGCACATAGAGTTTCCCTTTTTCGATGGTGAACTCGATATCCTGGATATCCTGGTAATGTTTTTCCAGCAATTGGCATACATTGAGGAGCTGGTTGTAGACCTCGGGTACCGTCTGCTGCATCTGCTCGATGGGCACAGCCTGGCGGACTCCTGCCACCACATCCTCGCCTTGAGCGTCGGCTAAGTAGTTACCGTAGACCTTCTTCTGGCCCGTGGATGGGTCGCGGGTGAAGGCCACCCCGGTGCCAGAATTTTCGCCCATATTGCCAAACACCATTGTCTGTATATTCACCGCAGTGCCCAGCTCATCGGGGATGTTTTTTATGCGGCGAAAATCACGGGCGCGTTTGTTATTCCAGGACTCAAATACAGCATTGGTGGATAATCTGAGCTGTTCCCTGGGGTCACCGGGGAAAGGCTTACCGTATTCTTTCTCAAAGTGTTCTTTTGACCTCTCCATTACCTCCTTAAGACCATCTGCATCTACATCAGTGTCTTCCTTGACCCCCAACTTCTTTTTCACCTCAGCGAATATATTCTCAAAGGCATGTCTCCCTAATTCAGGACGATAATCAGGAGAGTCTTTCGCTCCAGAGAGAACCACATCGGAGAACATCATGATAAACCGGCGATAGGAATCGTAGGCGAAACGCTCATTGCCGGTTTGGTTAATAATGCCCTGAAGACTCTGGTCGTTGAGTCCTAAGTTCAGTACGGTGTCCATCATCCCGGGCATAGATACGGGCGCACCAGAACGGACAGAGACTAAGAGAGGATTTGCAGTATCTCCCAATTTTTTTTCCATAACCTCTTCTAACTTAACGAGATTCTTCTCTATTTGCTCTTCCAGTCCGGGGGGATAGTTCTCCCCGTGCTCATAATAAAACTTGCAGGCCTCGGTAGAGACACTGTAGCCTGGGGGAACTGGTAGGGCGATGTTAGTCATCTCTGCCAAATTTGCTCCTTTTCCTCCCAACAGTGATCTCATTCCGGCATTGCCTTCAGCTTTACCTCCACCAAAGAAATAGACGTACTTCTTACCCATTAAATTCTCCTCCCTTTGTGTGATATGGTTTTAAAATGTGCCTAAATATATACAAAAATATCTTCGGGGGCAATCTTTTTCTTCGCTTCGCTGAACACGCAGTTCAGTTGTATCTGCGTTTATTCTAATCGTTTCTTAGGATAGCCAATTTTCCCAGGAGTTGTTTTCCCTTTTGGTTCCAGAAAGAGTAGAAATAAATCCCCGAAGCCACTAAGTTATTCAAGCTGTTGGTGCCGTCCCAGGTGGCCTCTCCGAATTCATCAGCGGTGAGGGTTCTTACCGACTCCCCCAGCAGAGTGTATATTCTGACAGTAGAGTTAGGGGAAAGGCCAGGAAAAGTGACCTGATCTTTTCCTGGCCCGCTGATAAACGGATTGGGATAAACCAGAGTGACTTGCTGAAGCGATGGCCTGGGGATTCCAAACCGATTCAGTCCCATCAAGGTTCCTATCCAGAGCTCTCCGGTCAGCTCATTCAAGGCGAAAGATTTGACCCTGTTGTCAACTAGACCACACGATCCTTGGGTATAATGGGTCCAAGAAGTGCCGTCAGCAGAGAATCGATAAAGGCCATTTTCGGTAGCAAACCACTTGTTGTTTTGGGAGTCTATAAGTATTCGATTAACGGTGATCTCTCGCAGATAGGTATTCCAGCTTTCGCAGGTGTAGTCTTTAATGGTTGGATTGTATTGGCCTCGGATGGCGTTCACCCCTGAATCTGTTCCTATCCACAAAACACCTTCCTCATCAAAGGCGATATCTGCTATGTTATTGCTGATCATCTCTTCGGGATAAAAGGAGGTGGAGAAGATTATTACCGTGTCATCTCCTCGCTCGAAGGGAGTTTCTCCGTCGTCGAACAGGCAGAAACCGGCATTCAAGGTCCCTATCCATTTCAGTCCTGTCTCATCGAGGGCGATAACACTCCCCTGGAACTGGCCATCCTCTCCGCTGGGGAGTTTATCCTCAGAAGGGGTGTAAAACATCGTTTTGATTGAGGGGAAATCGTCGAATGAGGAGAAATCCTCAAAAACCGCCACTCCCTGGAGAAAATCAAACATCCAGATATTCCCGTTCTTGTCTTCACAAATATCATTGATTACCACATATTTGGGATTGGCGGGAATACCTTTGAGTATGCTGTTGTCCTGGTCAATTAGCTCCCAATCTCCCTGTTCTGAGGACAGATGTATGCCTGCCCCCCAGGTGCCCAGCCAGATTCGGGAACGGGAGTCAACAACGACACAGACAACACTGTTCTCAGCAGTCCATTTCCCCAGGGGGGTCGGAGTGGCAAAATGGTTTGTCCATTGCTCTCCATCAAAGCAGTAAGCACCTCTACAGCCCGTCTGATCTCGATAGCTGGAAGCTACCCAGAGTCGGCCCTGATGGTCAAATGTCAAGTCCATGAAAGTGTTGGCAGCAGGGCAGTTCACCTGAAAAGAGTCCACCTCCCCGGATTTGATCCTTACCAAATATCCATCTTCCGCTCCGGCCCACAGAGCAGAATCGGGCGAGACTGTCAGACATTTAGTCTTCTTGGGTAAAAATGAGTTTTCCATCCAAGCAAAGGGGCGAGATAGGGGTGACTGAAACACCCCGTGAGTCTCGGTTGCTGCCAGTAGCTTTCCTTGATGTGTTAAAATGTCATAAAATGGCAGTGACAATTTCAGATGGGTCCAACGGTTGTTTTCACAGCTATACCCTCCCTTTTCAGTCCCAATGAAGATAACTGAATTATTCTGGATGATACTGTAGACTTTCCTTTCCAGGGCGATCGAAGACCAACTGGTGGGGTCCTGGAGGTTGGAGCGTACCCCGCTGGGTTGGAAAAGAGGAGCGTGAGCCACGCCAGTGGCTGTACCTGCCCATAGATCTTCGCCAAGCACCTTTGCACAAAAAACCTCGTTGTCTCGGGCCAGTGTGCCAAACTGACGGTAGGTTTCCTTTATCTCATCTTTGTATGTGCGGAACAGACTCACTCCCACATCTGTGGCTACATAGAGGGTGCTGTCGTTCTCGAAGTAGAGGAAGTTGATCCGGTAGCCAATGAAGTGTTGGGGAGGCGTGAATCCTTTCTCCGGAGAGAATTTGCTCAAGCCGTCCTCTTCGGTACCAAACCAGAGATTATCCTGGCTGTCTTCCGCAATACACAAGACATTATTTCCTGCCAGTCCATCGAGTGTGGTGTAGATGGTGAACGTGCCGTCCGCTGGGCGCAATCTGAGCACTCCGCCGTCGGTAGCCGCCCAGACATATCTCTCTCCTGCCAGGATGTCGTTGATCTTTGCCACAGAGGTGTAAAGGTCCCAATCACCTGTTGCCGCAAATAACCTACTGCTAAGGCATAGAGAAAATAGCAAGAGAGCCCATTTTATCGCTGAGCTTTTCAAGACGACCTCCTTAAGATCCAAAAAAAAGATGTTAACCCAGATTTAAAATTTCGCCCCTTGGCAGCCCACGAATTTATTCGTGGGACTAAAAGGCGTATTAATACATCGGGTAACCGTTTTAACGGCTTTATGGGGGACAGATAAATCCCTCCACTGTTCAACCAACTCCTGATGATCGGAGTTCTCCAACTGGCTGAATTGTTTTTCCATAGCCTCTAAGATGAGCTGGAGTAATGTGATGCGGGAGATCTGTTTTCCCGACTCGATGTAGAGGGAGGTTGCCCGCTGCCGAAGCTCTTCGGAGAAGTCTTCCTGGTGGTGGTTGACATTCAAGCCAAATCCCAATATCAGAGCGTTTGTCTTCTCCTGGTTTGGTTGAGTGTTTATCTCTGTTAGAATTCCACCCACTTTCTTCGCTCCCAGCAGAATGTCATTAGGCCATTTGAGGGTAGGTTCAAGCTCTGTGAAGCAACGAATAGCTCTGATGATGGAGACAGCAGCGCCGAGGGTAACCTTCCAGGTGTCGAAAGAAGGAATTGCGGGACGAATGATCAAAGATGCCCATATTCCGCAGCCGTAGGCTGATTCCCAACCGTGTCCCCGGTTACCCTTGCCCGCGATCTGCTCCTCTGCCACCACCAGTGTTCCGTCTTCTGCCCCCTGGAAGGCTAATCTCTTGGCTATTTGGTTAGTAGAGTTCACGGAAGCATGGCAGTGGACTCTCCTGCCTATAATCCTGGTTTTCAGCCCCGAGAGGATATTTTGTCCTGTCATTTGCCCGGCAACATCTAAACAACTCATTCTATCTTCTCCACTAGCAGGCTTATATCTGAGGCCGGAGCAGAGTGAGTTAACCTACCGATAGATATGAAGTCTACTCCGGTCTGGGCGATTTGGCGGATATTCTCCAGAGTGATATTGCCGGAGACCTCGATCTCCACCTCCAGGTTTTGATCTCGGATCGTCTTCACTGCTTCGGCGATCTGTTCAAGCCCCATGTTATCCAGCATAATCCTGTCCACCGGCAGAGAAGAGGTTTCTTTTACCTCGTTCAGGGTTTTGGTCTCCACCTCGATTTTTATCCCCTGTCTCCTGAACCGTGGCAAGGCTTCTCTCGCTCTTCGCACTGCCTCGGTGATGCTGCCGGTGGCTTTAAGGTGATTTTCCTTGATTAGAACCATATCGTAGAGGCCAAAGCGGTGGTTCACTCCTCCACCGATTCTGACGGCATATTTGTCCAAGATGCGGTTACCAGGGGTTGTTTTGCGGGTGTCGGTCACCTTTGCCCTCGTGCCACCGATGGCCTCTACAAACTTTGAGGTGAGGGTGGCGATTCCTGACATCCGCCCAAGGAAGTTCAGCGCTGTGCGTTCTGCCGTAAGGATACCTCTAACGGGACCAGAAACGACGGCAAGCACATCTGCTGGGTTTACCTTGTTGCCGTCTGTCAGGTTAGGGGAGAACTGGATATCCTTATCCACGGTTTTAAAGACCAGCCTTGCCACATCCAGGCCGGCCACTACTGCTGATTGTTTGGCCAATACTACCGCCTCTGCCCGAAGGCCTTCGGTCACTGTATATTGAGAGGTGATGTCGCCTGGGCCTATGTCTTCCTCTAAGGCCCAGCGAACAATTTTCCGGATCTTCGGCCAATCTTTAAGTTCAGTTGTCTTCATCGCTCATCAGTGCGAAATTGATTCACCAGTTAGACATAGAAAACCCGTCAGCAAAATCTGCCACTTAGAGAAATTATCTAACGGGGCTCGTCCTGAGAAAGCCCTGCGAAGTTTGGAAACTTCGGCTACGGGTTTTTAGGTTGTCCATAATATAAGAATAAATCGAGGGTCGTCAAGGCCAATTTAAGAAAGCGCCAAAAGGGTCTGATTTTTAATGAAATTTTATGGTGCGAGATAAAGTAAAGATAACCAGGGAGGTCGGCTGTGGGGTGTATCTGGTTCAGATGAAGGCTAAGGACTTTGTCCAGGTGAGAAAGATGGTGAAGTTGCAGTGATCTCACAAGTGATCGCAGAGTTTGTCACCAACAGCCGCCTTTGAGCCATCCATCGGGGACTGTTTTTTACACTGAGGGCGAGGCCCCTGCTTTTTTTCCCTTGACAAGGTTATATATGTGCAGTATATTTTTAAAAAATGGGAGAGATCTGTATTCACTTATTGAGGTCCTTAAGATGCTGAGAATATTCCCGCGCTACAGAATGATTAAAAAAATGTCCCACTTCATAGACAGCAATTTTACCTCTGATGAGAAGGGGATTTTTTCTCTACTGTTATCGTTAGCTGGCTTATCCCTATTAGTGGTGCTATCCTGAATCTGACTTACTCTGCTTTGGAGAGCGAGTTGGTACCGGGATTTTTACAGGGAACTTAAAAAAGCCAGCTACATTTATATTTGGAGGAAAAGATGATAAGCGACAGGGCCAAGAAGGGGGTGGAGAGGACTCCCAACCGGGCGCTCCTTTATGCTACCGGGATTGCCAGAAGTCAAATGGACAAACCTTTCATCGGAGTGGCGACCGGTTTTAACGATCTTATCCCCGGACACATCGGGATGCGAGAACTAGAACGGGCGATAGAGAAGGGGATAAATGCTGGCGGTGGGGTTTCCTTTCTATTCGGAATTCCTGGTGTGTGCGATGGCATAGCCATGGGACACAGGGGAATGAAATATTCCTTGCCCTCCCGGGAATTGATCGCCGATTCGGTGGAATCGGTGGCCGAGGCTCATGCCTTGGATGGCTTGGTGCTTCTCACTAACTGTGACAAGATCACCCCGGGGATGCTTATGGCCGCCGGCCGGCTGGATATCCCCGCTGTTGTGGTCACTGCCGGACCTATGCTCTCCGGAAGATACCGGATGAAGAGGCTCTCCTTGGTCAGAGACACCTTTGAAGCTGTGGGCCGGTACCACGCCGGCCAGATCGACGAAGAAGAACTGACCCGGCTGGAGATGGAAGCCTGTCCCGGGCCCGGTGCCTGCCAGGGACTCTACACCGCTAATACTATGGCCTGCGTCACCGAGACCTTAGGGATGTCGCTGGAGGGCTGCGCTACTGCCTTAGCAGGTATGGCCAAGAAGAAGCGAATCGCCTACCTGAGCGGAGAACGCATTGCGGAGCTGGTGAAAGAGCAGTTGACCGCCAGAAAGGTTATGACCAGGGCAGCATTTGAGAACGCCATAAGGATAGATATGGCCCTGGGAGGATCAACCAACACCGCTTTGCATATTCCTGCCATAGCTTACGATGCCGGTGTGGAATTGCCCTTACAGCTATTCGATCAGATAAGCAGAGAAACTCCCCACATCACCAATCTGCGTCCCGGCGGTGACCATTTTATGGAAGACTTAGAGTATGCCGGGGGCATACCTGCCGTGCTCGCTGTTCTGAAGGAGAAACTAAACGACTGCCCTACTGTAACAGGTAACAGCATCTTCCAGATTGCCGAAGAGGCTGAGGTGACCGACAAAGAGATCATCCGCAGCTTAGACAACCCTTACCATTTGGAGGGGGGCATAGCGGTGCTTAAGGGTTCCTTAGCCCCAGATGGTTCGGTGGTCAAGCAGAGCGCTGTCTCGGAGAAGACAAGACGGTTTGAGGGTACAGCCCGGGTGTTTGATTCGGAGGAAGAGGCAATGCAGGTTATCACCGGGGACGGGATTGCCCCCGGCGAGGTAGTAGTAATTCGCTACGAAGGACCAAAGGGCGGGCCAGGGATGCGGGAGATGCTGGCCCCTACCTCGGCTATCGTGGGAATGGGACTATCGAACTCGGTGGCGCTGCTCACGGATGGACGCTTTTCAGGCGGAACCAGAGGCCCCTGTATCGGTCATATCTCCCCGGAAGCCGCTGAAGGCGGCCCCATAGCTATTGTAAAAGATGGCGACCGAATTTTGATCGACATCCCCAGCCGGAAGCTGGAACTGTTGATCACTGAAGAGGAAAAGGCCAGACGCTTGGCTGCCTGGAGTCCTCCTGAGCCTAAAATCAAAAAAGGATATTTAGTTCGCTACGCCAAGCTGGTAAGCTCAGCAGCCGCAGGAGCAGTGCTGAGGTAATGAAGGCTTTCAATTTGCTGACCTAAGCAGAAAAAGCCAGCGAAGCAGTAAAGATTTGAATCAGAGGTAAAGAAAGTTGAAAGGAGTTTTATATGGAACTGACAGGTGCTCAAATCTTAATTGAATCATTGAAGAAAGAGGGCGTGGATACGCTTTTTGGCATTCCTGGAGGGGTACTTATCGCGATTTTTGACGCCCTTTACGATGAGAAACAGATAAGATTTATCTTGACCCGCCACGAGCAAGCGGCTGCTCATGCTGCTGACGGCTACGCCCGTGCCAGCGGGAAAGTCGGGGTCTGTATCGCCACCTCCGGCCCAGGGGCTACTAACTTGGTCACCGGGATTGCCACCGCCTCTATGGATTCGGTTCCCTTAGTGGCGTTTACCGGACAGGTGGGCACACCGGTGATCGGCTCAGATGCCTTCCAGGAAGCGGACATCGTCGGGATCACCCGTCCGATCACTAAACACAGTTACTTAGTGAGAGATACATCTGAGTTGGCCCGGACAGTAAAAGAGGCATTCTACATCGCCTCTACTGGACGCCCAGGGCCGGTGCTAATAGACTTACCTGTAGATGTGAGCAAAGCCAAAGCAGAGTTTGTCTATCCCCGGGAGGTGAACATCCGAGGGTATAAACCTAAGTATGAAGGGCATCCACAGCAAATAAAGCGTGTGGCTCACGCTATCCGGAAGGCAAAAAGGCCGGTTATATGTGCGGGAGGTGGTGTTGTTAGCTCGGGGGCATCGGAGGAGCTTCGAGAGCTGGCGGAGAAGACAAATATCCCTGTCACCACAACCTTGATGGGACTGGGGGCCTTCCCTTCTGTTCACCCCCTTGGCCTGGGAATGCCAGGGATGCATGGCACTCGCTATGCCAACAATGCTGTTACGGAGTCTGACCTGCTCATTGCCATTGGGGCCAGGTTCGATGACAGGGTTACCGGAAAGCTGGACGCCTTCGCTCCCTCTGCCCAAATAGTCCACATCGATATCGACCCGACGAGTATCAGCAAGAATGTGGCAGTGGATATCCCGGTGGTGGGAGACGCCAGACAGATACTGAAGGAGTTGAGCCAGATTGTGACTCCCAGAGGGCCGTCGGAGTGGAACAAAAAGATTGACCAGTGGAAGGATCAGGATCCACTTTCCTATGAGGCAAGTCCTGGAGTTGTCAAACCCCAGTATGTAATAGAGCAGATCTGTGAGGCAACAAAGGGGAAGGCGATTATCACCACCGAAGTAGGACAGAATCAGATGTGGGCAGCGCAATATTACCAATACAGCCGCCCTCGAACCTTCATCTCCTCCGGAGGATTAGGCACGATGGGTTACGGGTTCCCCGCTGCTATAGGCGCCCAGGTCGCCAGACCTGCTGAGACCGTCTTCGATATCGCCGGAGATGGGAGCTTCCAAATGAACATCCAGGAGCTGGCCACGGTAGTACAACACCACCTGCCGGTTAAGGTTGCCATTATGAACAATAAGTATTTGGGGATGGTAAGACAGTGGCAGGAGTTGTTTTTCAACAAACGTTATTCGGGCACCTCTTTGGAAGTGGGGCCTGATTTCGTTAAAGTGGCCGAGGCATACGGAGTGAAAGGCATAAGAGTCACCGATCCGAAAGATGTCCGAGACAGCATCGAGGAGGCGCTTGCCACTGACGGGCCAGTGGTTCTGGACTTCCACATCGCCCCTGAGGAGAAGGTCTTCCCCATGGTTCCGGCAGGAAAAGCGATCAACGAGATGATGATAGAAAGGATGGCATGATGAAACATACTATCTCAGTTCTGGTGGAGAATCACTTCGGGGTGCTCGCCCGCGTCTCCAGTCTTTTCTCCGGGCGGGGGTTCAACATCGATAGCCTCACTGTGGGCGAGACCGAAGATTCGACCATCTCCCGAATGACTATCGTGGTACAAGGGGATGATCGGATCTTAGAACAGGTCAACAAACAGCTCAACAAGCTGATTGATGTGACCAAAGTGATCGATATGACCGGGGAAGATTTCGTTGAGCGGGAATTGCTGCTTATGAAAGTGACTGCCACCACAGCAATGAGGTCGGAGATTATGCAAATTGTCGATATCTTCCGGGCAAAGATTGTGGATATCAGTTCCAACAGCCTCACCGTTGAGGCGACCGGGGGGAAGGCCAAGATAGACGCCATTATTGGGATGCTTCGCCCTTTCGGGACAAAAGAGATCGCCAGAACCGGCAGGGTGGCTATGCTCAGGGAATACAGAGAAAAAGTTTAGCCTTAACCAGCTTGCAAAATAGGAGGAAACCAATGCAGATGTATTATGATAACGATGCCGACCTGGAAATTCTAAAGGGCAAAAGAATCGGAGTTGTCGGCGGTGCCGGCATTCAGGGCAGTGGTCAGTCGCTCAACCTGCAGGACAGCGGCTTAGATGTGGTGGTCAGCGAACTGCCTGATAGCCCAGCCTGGAAGAAGGCAGAACAGCAGGGCCTGACCGTAATGACTACCCCTGAGCTGGCACAGCAATCGGAGATCATTGTGCTTCTGACCCAGGATGATGTACAGCCTCGAGTCTATCAGGCCGAGATCAAACCCCAGCTCAAGGAGGGGAATGCCTTAGTATTCGCCCATGGGTTCAATATCCATTTTGGTCAAATCGTGCCTCCGGATAACATCGATGTGTTTATGATCGCTCCCAAAGGACCAGGCAGTCTGGTGCGAAGCACCTACTTAGAAGGCAAGGGAGTGCCCGCTTTGGTGGCCATTGCCCAGGACTACACCGGACAGACAAAACAAGTGGCGCTCGCTTACGCCAAGGGGGTCGGAGCCACCAGGGCCGGAGTGCTGGAGACCACCTTCCGAGAGGAAACAGAGACGGACCTATTTGGCGAACAGGCGGTGCTGTGTGGTGGCGTGAGTGAGCTGATCCGAGCCGGATTTGACACCTTGGTGGAGGCAGGTTACCAACCTGAATGTGCCTATTTTGAGGTGTGCCATGAGTTAAAGCTGATTGTTGATATGATTCAGCAGGATGGTATTTCCGGAATGAGAAGGCGAGTGAGCGATACCGCCGAATACGGAGATCTCACCCGGGGCAAAAGGATCATCACTGAAGAAACAAGAACTGAGATGAGAAAAATTCTGGCCGAGATCCAGGATGGCAACTTTGCCCTGGAATGGCTTTTGGAAAACCGGGTAGGACGACCGGTATTTAATGCCAAAAGAAAACAGGACGAAGAGCACTCCATAGAAGAAGTAGGCCGAAGGCTGCGAGCGATGATGAGCTGGCTTTGACCACAGAAGCGCAACCGCAGAAATGCTGAACTCTTCGGAAGGGGTAAATCAGTTTTTCAGCGTTTCAGCTTCTTCACCGCTTCAGCGGTAACGGTTAGGAGGGTAATGGGATGGACACCGAGCGAGTAGTTATATTTGACACCACATTAAGGGATGGGGAGCAGTCACCAGGTGCAAGCTTAAGTGCAGACGGAAAGCTGGAGCTTGCTCGTCAATTGGCCAGGTTGAATGTGGATGTAATCGAGGCTGGGTTTCCTATCTCATCACTGGATGATTTCCAGGCGGTCAGCCAGATAGCCAAGGAGATCGATGGGCCGGTGATCTGCGGACTCGCACGGGCAGTGGAAGCGGATATCAACCGGTGCTGGGAAGCCATAAAGCATGCCCGAAAGCCTCTGATCCACACATTCATCGGTACATCGGACATCCACTTGAAAGGCCAACTCAGGAGGAGCCGCGACGACGCTCTTCGGATGGCAGTCGCTGCGGTAAGACAGGCAAAATCGTTGTGCAAAGATGTGGAGTTCTCACCGATGGATGCTACCCGGACCGATTTGAGGTATTTGTGTGAAGTGATTCAGGCGACTATCGAGGCTGGAGCAACAGTGATCAATATCCCGGATACCGTTGGCTACGCTATGCCCGAGAAGTTTGGGCAGCTGATTCGCGAGATCCGGGATAAGGTGCCGGACATTCAGAAAGTGAGACTGAGCGTACACTGCCATGATGACTTGGGGATGGCTGTAGCTAATTCCCTCGCCGCAGTAAAAAATGGTGTCCAGCAGGTGGAATGCACAATCAACGGTGTAGGCGAACGGGCCGGAAATACCTCCTTGGAAGAGGTGGTTATGGCTCTAAAAACACGGCGAGATTACTTTGACGCTGAAACCCGTGTCAGAACCGAGGAACTCTATTCGACCAGCAGGCTTGTCAGCCGGCTGATGGGTATGCCTGTTCCGGCGAATAAGGCCGTGGTGGGAGCCAATGCCTTTGCCCATAGCTCAGGTATCCACCAGGACGGTGTCCTTAAGGAGCGAGCCACTTTCGAAATCATGCAGCCTGAGGATGTAGGTCTTAGAGAAAGCAAGATCGTCCTGACCGCTCGATCGGGACGCCACGCCTTAAAACACCGGCTAAGCGAATTGGGGTATGAGCTCTCAGGCGGACAATTAGACAAAACCTACAGACGTTTCTTAGAGGTCGCCGATAAAAAAAAGGAGGTGTTCGACGGGGATTTAGTTGCTATCGTCGAAGATGAAACCACAACGGTTCCGGAAAGATGTAAGCTCGAATACCTGCATACCTCCAGTGGGACAGGAACGATTCCAACTGCAACTGTTAGAATCAAGATCGGCGATCAGCTGATCCAGGAGGCAACTTGTGGGGATGGCCCTGTGGACGCCACCTACAAAGCCATTGATAAGGTGATTGGACTTCCCATCAAATTAAAGGAGTACTCGATCCAGGCGGTCACCAGCGGGGCCGAGGCAATGGGTGAGGTCACGGTTAGAATTGACGATGACGGAGGGATTGTCATCGGCAGAGCGGCCTCCACCTACATCATCGAGGCCAGCGCCAAGGCATACATCAACGGAATAAACAAGCTGATGGCCCGGGGAAGGGTAGAAAGGGAGGGTGAATGAGGGGGAGAGAAAAACCAGTTTTTGCTGGGAATAAACGCGGCGATAGTGAAAGGTGAGAAATATGGCTATGACCATAACAGAGAAGATCCTGGCGGCCCACTGCGGCCGGAAGAAGGTGAGACCAGGGGAATTGGTAAGTGCCAGACTGGATGTGATTCTGTGTAACGATGTGACCACCCCTCCGGCAGTCTCTATGCTGAAGTCAAAGGGGATGGACAGGGTTTTCAACCCCGACAGTATCGTGGTTACCCCCGACCATTTTGTACCCAACAAGGATATTAAAAGCGCCCAACTGGCAAAAAGGTTGCGGGATTGGGTCAGTCAGCACGGGATTAAGAACTATTATGAGATAGGTCACCACGGGGTGTGCCACGCCATTCTGCCCGAACAGGGTTTTGTGCTGCCCGGGATAACC
>JAUWEO010000214.1 GCA_030608245.1 Candidatus Latescibacterota bacterium | reverse complement strand
AGGAATCTAACTAAAAAATGGTTGGAGCAGCAATTGAGGTACATCGCCATTTGAGAAGAGGAGGTATAGTTTATGGATTTGAGAGGCAAGAAAGTGCTGATTACTGGCGCCAGTCGTGGTATTGGCAAAGCAACAGCTCTGGCCCTGGCCCAGGAAGGGGCAGATGTTGCGGTCAATTATGTAACTAACGCAAAATCGGCTTCGGAGGTAGCAGAGCAGATCAAGGCAACCGGAAGTAAGACCTTATTGTCGCAGGCCGATGTTGGTGATCGTCAGCAGGTGGAGGCTATGTTCCGCAGTATCCAGCAGGAATGGGGCGGGTTGGATGTCCTGGTCAACAATGCTGGCGGCCGCTGCGATGGCTCACTGTTAGAGCTTGACGAACCTGCCTGGCAGCGGGCGCTTGAGGTTCACCTTCTGGGAACAGCCCGTTGCTGCCGCTTAGCCCTGCCAACTATGATTGAGAGAAAAGAAGGGGTGATTGTCAACATAGGTTCAGTGGCTGGATTGCGAGGCGTGAAGGGTATTGCAGCCTACGCTACGGTCAAAGCAGCGGTGATGCACCTTACCCGCTGTCTGGCCATGGAAGTTAGCCAGGACAATGTACGGGTCAACTGTGTGGCACCGGGGATTATTGACACCGATTTTCACGATATCACCCCGGCAGAGGCTAAAAGGCACGCCATAGATAACCGCATTATGCTGCATCGGCTGGGCAAACCCGAAGAAGTGGCTCAGGCGGTTGTCTCTCTGGTGAAAAATGATTATATTACTGGTGAGGTCTTAGTGGTCGACGGAGGATTGACCATGCGAATAGCCTGAAAAAAGCGACAAAATCCAAACCGTGATCCGTTCGTAAACTCTCAAAAAATAATATAAACTATATTGTGCTCCCAGTAGTGGATCGACTTAAATCTATCTAAGTCAATGCTGATCCGTTTTGCTCTCGCTATGAAAATCTTGCACATCGACTCGGAGAAAAGCTGGCGGGGAGGAGAAAATCAGGTGCTTCTGCTCTCATTATTTCTGGCGAGGCAAGGACACCAGGTGGTCGTGGCCTGTCCCCCGGACAGTGAATTAGCCAAAAGGGCAACAGAGAGAGACATCCCCATAGAACCTCTCGCTATGCGGGGGGAGCTTGACCTGAGGGCAGGTTACAAATTGGCCCGCTTGATCAAGAGGGAAAGCTACCAAGTTGCCCACTGTCACAGCGCCCACGCCCATTCTGTGGGGGTAATCGCCTCTAAACTGACCAGAATTCCAGCCCTGGTTGTCTCCCGCCGGGTCGATTTCCCCGTGGGGGGAAAAGGTTGGCTTAATTTCTATAAATACAAGGCAGCGGACAAATTTATCGCCGTCTCTAAAGGGGTCAGAGAAGTCCTAATCAAAGGCGGAATCGGAGAAGAAAAGGTAGTAATCGTTCACAGCGGGATAGACCTTCGGCGATTTGAAAATATCGATTCTCCTGAAGATCTTTATAAGGAATTTCAACTGAAGGGAGAAGAAAAAGTGGTGGGGATAGTGGCTGCTCTGGCTCCCCACAAGGATTATCCCAATTTTCTTCGGGCTGCCAGAATCGTGGCTGACCAATTGCCCCGGGTCAAATTCCTGATCGTAGGAGAAGGCAAAGAAGCAGGTAGACTGAAGCGATTGATCGCTGAATTGGGCCTTGGCGATTCGGTGATTTTCACCGGCTTCCGAGAAGATATCCCCAGGCTCCTTTCTCTGTTTGATGTGTTTGTGATATCTTCCTATCTGGAAGGCTTGTGCACCTCAATTCTGGATGCAATGGCCGCTGGAGTACCGGTAGTGGCAACTGAGACGGGGGGCATACCGGATCTGGTCAAGAACAAAGAGAACGGGATTTTAGTGCCGCCCAGGGATCCAAAGAGATTGGCTGAAGGGGTTTTAAGGGTGCTCAATGATTCTAACTTGGCACAGGGAATGGTCAAAGCGGGCCATAGCACAGTTAGGCGATTCTCTGCTGAACAGATGGCAAAGAAAACTGAGGAGGTCTACCGCTCTGTGTTGACAGAAACGAGAAGAGAGAAAGGGGGTTGAACCCAAATCCGGAGAATTGAACACTGAAAAACACCGAAAGGCACTGAATATCGTATCAAATTGCTCCCTATTGGTTACTGCTGATTGGTGAACCAGTCACCAATTCTCATTCTTTGTTTCGGTGTTCTTCGGTGTTTTCCGAATGTGGGTGACTATAGCTCTCTCAGCAAGATATAGTTTTTTCGCTCCCACACGCTGGTTTTCAGGATTCTATTTTCAATAAACGAGAAAATTCTTATTCTTGGTGTGTTATGTTTTTGTTTTATATTTGATTTTGAATCCTCTTTGACCTTCCAGTCCATCTGTGCTATCCTGTTTTGCATTACCTGGGGGTGGGGCTGTTGAAAAAGAGCAAGATGTTTCAGGCTGCCGTAATCGAATCCGGCCGTTTTATCCGGATGGTGAAGTTCTACCCATTCTCTGGGGTGGTGGAGGGAGTCCAAAGCAATCTGTTTCTGTTTCATCCTATCAGGGGGTTTGACCCAGCCGTAGTGGTAGATCTCGGCGTCTGCGGGGGCCACTTTCAGTTTCCTTTCGTCTCTGCGGAAGCTCTGGGCGCTTTTCCAGGAGCGGACGCCGATACCGGTCCTCACCACTCTGATTTCGTATCTGTACCAACCGTGAACTTTCTGGTAATGCCAGTAATCGCCGTAAAAATGTTTGTATCCGAAAAGCAACCCTTCCACCTGGGAGGTGTTCAAATATCGTTCCATCTTTCTTCTTATAAGGGGAAGATGTTTCTGGTGCACCACTTCGTCGGCCTGAAGATAGAATGCCCAGTCACCGGTGCAGGCATCCAGGGCAATGTTTGTCTGTTGGGCGTTGATAGCCCCTCGGACGAAGTATTTGGGGTCCCAAACGGTTTCGATAATTTTTATCTTGTCCGAATCAATCGACCGAATTAGCTCTGTGGTCCCGTCGTCTGAATCGCCGGCAGCGACGATGAACTCGTCACAGATGGGCAGGATGGAAGTGATCGACTCAACCACAGGGTAGTAGAGCTTAATGGCATTTTTTACAAAGGTGAATACGCTGAATCTCATCTGTTTATCCGCAAGTTTTAGCAGTTTTGATAAGGCAGGACCTTGAGATTTACCTCAGACTTTTTGGAGGCCTTCTAATAAACCCGGCGGCTTCGACATGTAAAATTATACATTTATCGCCGTAGTGTCAAGCTAAAAAGGAACA